>CALFEM010000001.1 GCA_937950105.1 uncultured Alphaproteobacteria bacterium
TGATTGCTTGGCAAAGCCATAGAGGGTGGCAAGGCCGAGCCCGTTGCCCTTGCCCGAGCCCTTGGTGGTGAAGAACGGCTCGAAGGCTCGCGCCTTCACCTCGGGCGTCATGCCGTGGCCGGTGTCGGAGACCGACAGAACCACGTAGCGTCCGGGCGTCAGTTCCGGCGTTGCCGCCACCGCGTTGTCATCAAGGTCAACGTTGCGAGTCTCGATCACGAGACGGCCGCCGCGCGGCATCGCATCCCGCGCATTGATGGCGAGGTTGAGCACCGCATTTTCGACCTGGCCGGGGTCCACTTCGGTCAGTGCCAGATCGGAGGACAGCGCGGTCGACAGGTCGATGTCCTCGCCGAGCGAGCGCCGCAGCAACTCCATAAGCCCGAGCACGAACTCGTTCAGGTTGATGCGCCGCGTCTCCAGCAACTGGCGGCGGCCGAACGTCAGGAGCCGGTCGGTGAGGCGGGCGCCGATCTCGGCGGCCTCGCGGGCCTCGCGTGCCAGCGCCGAGAGATCCTTGTCGTCACCGAGACGCATCTCCATCAGCTCGACGTTGCCGAGCACGACGGTCAGGATATTGTTGAAGTCGTGGGCGATGCCGCCTGTCAGCTGGCCGATCGCCTCCATGCGCTGCGCCTGCATGAGTTGCGCCTCGCGCCGGCGTTCGGCGGAAATGTCGCGGATCAGCTCCAGCGTGCCGAGCCGCTTGCCCTGCGGGGTTGCGATCTCGGAGCAGCCGACGGCGGCGGGAAACACTTCCCCGTCCTGGCGTCTGAAATTGACGATGGCGGGCGGGCGATCGGGCTCCGCCTCACAGGCGCTGTTGCGCAACTGCTGATGCAGCTTCCAGTCCTCGAAGCTGGCGTAGAGGGCGGCATCGCCCTTTTCCGCCAGCGCTTCGGGGGCCTGACCGAAGGTACGCAGGAAGGCCGGATTGACAGTCTGCACAGCCTGCTCGGGATCGCGCACCAGGATCGGGTCCGGCAGGCATTCGAAGACGGCGCGGAACAGCGCCTGCTGATGCGCGAGCCGCTGCTCGGCCCGCTTTTCCTTGCTGAGGTCGATCAGAACGCCGGTGAAGAAGATCTCTCCGCCCACGACGAACTTGCCGATCGAGAGATGCAGCTGGAAGGGAGTGCCATCCTTGCGGACGCCCGTGACCTCGCGGCCGACTCCCATGATCCCGCTCTCGCCGGTGGTAAGGTAGCGGTGCATGTAGTTGTCGTGGTTGCGTCGGTCGCCGCCACTCATCAACACGGACACGTTGCGGCCGATGAGTTCGCTGCGGTCGTAGCCGAACAGCCGCTCGGTGGCGGGGTTGACGGTGCGCAGGATGCCGCGCGAGTCGATCGAGACGATGCCGGCGGCCGCCGTTTCGAGGATGGCGTTCAGCGTCAGCGCGTCGATGCTGGCGCTGCCGTTTTCGGGCACGGTGAGGGGCGTCTCGTTCGTTTCGGGCGGGGGCTGGCTCATCTGTCCAAGCGTTGTCGATTGCTTCGCGGCCGGCGCTGAACTTCAAAGGCGGGCGCCGCACCGCAGCGCGAACAGGCGGATCGCTGCGCCACGACTACCGCTGCTGCCGCCTTCTGATGTGCACCGGACACATGCGTCAGTCTATCGCAAATGAACCGGGAAAATTTTCCCGTGTTCAATTCGTTTTTGCAGCGCTCTGCGCGCGAGCATGCCGCCAGCCGGCGCACGGACACAGTCCAAACGAAAATAAGCATTTGCGCAATCGGAAGGCAATCGCGGACAGGCATGCCGACATGTTGCGGCGCAAAAATCGCCCAATAAAAGGGCGGCAAAGCGCCCAGTAATCGACCTTGAGTCGGCGGGATCGAGTCGCCTAGCCTCCAATCACAACAAGCATTGTGGGACGGACGCCCAGGAAACATGCAGGCCGCTGAAGTAAGCGGCTTCGCATCAACTTGGAGAATGTCAGATGATCGAGATCGTCATGTCCGTCTGCATCATTTCCGAGCCGTCCCGCTGCGAGGACGTGCGGCTCAGCTACATGGCCGAGGCGGTCACGCCGCATCAGTGCATGATGTACGGCCAGGCGGAGATCGCCAAGTGGACCGAGGGGCATCCGAAGTGGCGCGTTGCCAAGTGGCGCTGCGGCCCGGCCCGGCAGATCGCCAAGGCCTGACGGCTCGTTCCGGTGGCCTGCCTCCGCAGGTGTCGCCTCGCTTGTCGCCACTCATCAAACGGCGGCCGGCGGGCGCAGCTCCAGCGTCACCTTGCGCAGGGTCGGATCGTCTTCGGCCACAGCGGCCGTGAACCCGATCTGGCCCGCGAGCTTCAGCATCGCGTCGTTTTCAGCGAGCACATAGCCGATGATGCGATGCAGGCCCTCGGCGCGACCGTAGGCGACCAGATGCTGCATCAGGATGCGGCCGAGGCCGCAGCCCTTGAGGTCGGAACGCACGAGGATGCCATATTCGCCGGTCTCGTAGTCGGGGTCGGCGTTGAAGCGTGACACGCCGAGCAGTTCGCCGACATCGTTGAGCGCCACGAAGGCGATCTCGCGCGCGTAGTCGACCTGGGTGAGCCGCGCCAGGAACTCGTGCGACAAGGTCTTTAGCGGCATGAAAAAGCGCATGCGGCTGTCGGCGGCGGTCACGTGCTGGAAGAACTTCGCATAGAGATGCTCGTCCTCGGGGCGGATCGGCCGGATCAGCACAGGCCCGAGCTTCGTGTGGTTGATCAGCCGCTCCCATTCGATCGGGTAGGGGCGCAGCGCCAGCGGCTTCCTCGGGGACACGGCAGGATCGGCGACGCGCACCCGCGCATCGAGCGCGACGACGCCTTTCTCGTCGGCGATCAGCGGATTGATGTCGAGTTCGCGCACCGCGTCGAGATCGCTGACGAGCTGGCTGATCTTGACGAGCGTGTCGTAGAGCGCGTCGCGGTTGGCCGGCGGCGTATCGCGGTAGCCGCCGAGCAGGCGCGCCACGCGGGTCCGCGCGACCAGATCCTCGGCGAGCTTGAGATCGAGCGGCGGCAGCGCGAGGCAGGTGTCGCGCTGCACCTCGACAGAGGTGCCGCCGGCACCGAACATGACGAGCGGGCCGAACGTCTGGTCCTCACTGGCGCCGACGATCAGTTCGTGGGCGCGCTGGCGCCGCACCATCGCCTGCACCGAGAAGCCGCGGATGGTCGCGTCCGGATGCGAGCGCCCGAGGCGGTGCAGCATGTTGGCGGCGGCGATTTCGGCGCCTTCTGCCGTGTCGAGGTTGAGCGCGACGCCACCCACGTCGGACTTGTGCGTGATCTCGTCGGACACGACCTTGACGACCACGGCGGCATGCTCGGCGAGCAGATTGGCGGCGTGCGCGCGCACCTCGGCCGTGGTGGCGGCGAACATCGTCGGCACGATCGGTACGCCATAGCAGGCGAGCAGATCCTTCGCTTCCAGTTCGCTCAATATGCTGCGGCCGGCCGCCAGCGCCGCAGCGATGACGCCAGCGGCGCGCTCGCGGTCCGGCACGAGCCCGGCAGGACGCGATGGCGGCGCGCGCATCAGCTGCTGCTGCGCGCGCGCATGCGCAACAAGATGCATGAAGCCCTCGACCGCTTCGGCGGGCGTCTCGAATGAGGCGATGTTGGCGTCGTTGAACACCCGGCGCGCGTCCTCGGCGCCGTCTTCGCCCAGCCAGTTGACGAGAACCGGCTTCTGCCGGATCGCGGTTTTTGCGGCCCTGTCGCGCGCGGCGACCACGGCGCGCGCCTGCTCGACGTTGGAGGCGACCGCAGTCGGGCAGTTGATGACCAGCACGGCGTCGGTCGCCGGATCGGCGAGCGCGGCGTCGACCGCGGCAGCGTAGCGATCAGCGCCAGCGTCGCCGATGATGTCGATCGGGTTGGCGCGCGACCACGTCGCGGGAAGCACCTTGTCGAGCCGCTCGATGGTTTCGCGTGAAATGTCGGTCAAGCGTCCGTCGAGATCGGCCACACGATCGGCGGCGAGGACGCCGGCGCCACCGCCATTGGTGACGATGGTGAGCTTCTCGCCTTGGAAGCGCGGGATGTGCGACAGGATCTCGGCGGCCGTGAACAGGTCGGAAAGTTTGAACACGCGCAGAAGGCCGGCACGGCGGAAGGCAGCGTCGTAGGCGGCATCGAGACCGGCGAGGGCGCCCGTATGCGATGACGCGGCGCGAGCGCCGGCCGCATGGCGGCCCGACTTGATGACGATGACCGGCTTGGAACGGGCGGCGCGGCGCGCGGCGGACATGAACTTCCGCGCGTCGGTCAGCGCTTCCATGTAGATCAGGATGGCGCGGCTCTCGATATCGCCGGCCAGGTAATCCAGCAGGTAGCCGAAGTCGACGTCGGCCATGTCGCCGAGCGAGGCGACGTGCGAGAAGCCGACGCCGTTGCTCGCCGCCCAGTCGAGGATGCCGGTAATGAGGGCGCCCGACTGCGACAGGAAGGCGAGATCGCCCTTCGGCGCGGCGATGTGGGAGAAGCTGGCGTTGAGTCCCTTCTCGGGCAGCATCAGGCCGATGCAGTTCGGTCCCATGAGGCGCAGGCAGTGCGGACGTGCGGCGTCGAGCATCGCTTGCTTCAGTTCGCCCTTGATGCCGGCCGAGATGACGACCGCGGCTCGCGTGCCGAGACGCCCGAGACTGGCGATGATGCCGGGGATGGTCGCGGCCGGTGTCGTGACGATCGCGAGCGAGGGCGGCTCCGTCAGCAGATCGAGACTGCGCAGCACGCGGCGACCTTCGATGATGCCGCCCTTCGGATTGATGAATTCGATGCGCCCCGGAAACGTCGCGACGAGGTTCTTCGCGATCAGGTTGCCGACGCTGCCGGAGCGCGCGCTGGCGCCGACCAGCACCACGGACGAAGGCGACAGCATGTGTTCGAGATTGCGGATGGTCACGCGGGGTCCTCTCCGGGGCTCGCTCTGCGGGCAGCTATCTTGCTGCGACGCAATATGCGCGGCTTTGGTCCAAGTCAAAAGCTGATCGGTCATGCCGGGCGAACATGGCTCGGTCCGCCTTGATGTCTTCGTTGACCGCGGCCTTCAGATGCCGCACTCGTCATGCTGGCGTCGGTGGCAGGGTTCCACGCACTGCTTCGCCGCCGACAACAAGCATGCTTCGAGGAGAGGAAGATGACAGACAGCGCCGCGCCACTGCGCTTCGATACCCTGACCGTGCATGCGGGCGCCGCGCCTGACCCGGCGACCGGTGCGCGCGTCACGCCGATCTACCAGACGGCGTCCTATGCCTTCCGCGACGCCGACCATGCCGCCGCCCTGTTCGGTCTGCAGGAGTTCGGCAATATCTACACCCGCATCATGAACCCGACGCAGGGCGTGCTCGAGGCCCGCATCGCCGCGCTCGAAGGCGGCAGCGCGGCGCTCGCCGTCGCGTCCGGGCACGCGGCGCAGTTCCTCACGTTTCATACGCTGCTCGAGCCGGGTGACGAGTTCATCGCCGGGCGCCAGCTCTATGGCGGTTCGATCAACCAGTTCAATCACTCGTTCAAGAAGTTCAACTGGAACGTGGTCTGGGCGGACGCCAACGATCCCGCATCGTTCGAGCGCGCCATTACCGAGAAAACGCGTGCCATCTTCATCGAGAGCCTCGCCAACCCGGGCGGCATCGTCGTCGACATTCCGGCCATCGCGCAGGTGGCGCGCAAGGCCAACGTGCCGCTGATCGTCGACAACACGCTGGCGACGCCGTACCTGTGCCGGCCGAAGGAGCATGGCGCCGACATCGTTGTGCACTCGCTGACCAAGTTCCTCGGCGGTCACGGCAACTCGATCGGCGGCGTGCTCGTCGATTGCGGCACCTTCGACTGGGGCGCCGCGCGCCACCGCTACAAGACGCTGGTCGAGCCGAACATGTCGTATGGCGGCATGCGGCTGGCACCGACGTTCGGCAACATGGCGTTCGCCATTGCCGCGCGCGTCATGGGCCTGCGCGACATCGGCCCGGCCATCTCACCGTTCAACGCCTTCCTGATCCTCACCGGCATGGAGACGCTGGCGCTGCGCATGCAGCGGCACTGCGAGAACGCGCTGGCGACGGCGCAGTATCTCGAAAGTCATCCGGCGGTGGCGTGGGTGAATTACGCTGGTCTGCCGTCGAACCCGTACAACGCGCTGGCGCAGAAGATCGTGCCGAAAGGAGCGGGTGCGGTCTTCACGTTCGGTCTGAAGGGCGGCTACGACGCCGGCGTCGCGCTCGTTTCGCATCTGAAGCTGTTCTCGCACCTCGCCAACATCGGCGATACGAGGAGCCTCGTCATCCATCCGGCCTCGACCACGCACCGCCAGCTCACCGACGAGCAGCGGACGCTGGCGGGCGCGGGCGCAGATGTCGTGCGGCTGTCGGTCGGCATCGAGGACAAGGCCGACATCATCGCCGACCTCGCACAGGCGCTGGCGAAGGTGGCCTGAGGGCGTGCCGTCCCTCGGGCGGCAGCCGCTTGCCGATAAAGAAAAAGCCCGCGGCTACGTTGGCCGCGGGCTCGTCTTATCCGATGCGGCAGAGCCTCAGCTCTTCGCCTTCACGTACGAACCGGGCGCCGGCTCGAGGGCGCCGAGCTTCTCGCCGGGCTCACGTGGCAGCGTCCACGCACCCGACTGCTTGGCGAGCCACGCCGACCAGTGCGGCCACCACGAACCCGGCGTCTCCTTCGCCATGGTGGTCCACTCGTCGAGCGTCTCGGCGGCGGCCTTCGGCGCGGTCCAGTACTGGTACTTCACCTTGTCGGGCGGATTGACGACGCCGGCGATGTGTCCCGAGCCCGCAAGCACGAATTCGACCG
>CALFEM010000002.1 GCA_937950105.1 uncultured Alphaproteobacteria bacterium
CCGCCGCCGCTCTGGCCGTAGGTCTTGAACACCGTCTCGAGTTCCCCGAGCAGGTTCGCCTCGGGCCCGAAGTGCGAGAAGTTGTTGTTGCCGGCCTTGCCCGCGTCGGCCATCGCCTTCTTCATGTCGGCGCGGTCGTAGCGGTGGAAGGCGTCGCCCTCGATGGTCGCGGCGGTGATGCCCTCGCGACGGAAGATCTGCTCGAAGGTGTGCTTGACGGTCGAGGTGCCCGCGCCGGACGAACCCGTAACCGAAATGATCGGATGCTTGATCGACATGGTTTCTTCTCCCTCTCGTATCAGACGCGGAACAGGCCACGCTCGCTGAACAGCGGCGAGGATTCACGCGATGAGGGAGCGTCGGTGTGATAGCGGGCGATGCGCTGCACCTTGTCGGCGGAACCGAACACCAGCGGCACGCGCTGGTGCAGGCTGGTCGGCATGATGTCGAGGATGCGGTTGACACCATCGGTCGCACCGCCGCCCGCCTGCTCGAACACGAGCGCGATCGGGTTCGCCTCGTAGACCAGCCGCAAGCGGCCGTTCTCGTAGCCCTTGCGGCTGTCACGCGGGTAGATGTAGACGCCGCCGCGCACCATGATGCGGGTGGCTTCCGCCACCATCGAGGCGACCCAACGCATGTTGAAATCCTTGCCGCGCGGGCCGTCGGCACCGGCGACGAGATCGTCGATGTAGGTGCGGATCGCGCGCGGCCAGAAGCGATAGTTTGAAGCGTTGATGGCGTATTCGCGCTTGCCCTCGGGCACCTTCACATTGGCCGTGGTCAGGCGGAAGGCGCCGTCACGCGGGTCGAGCGTGAAGGCATGCGTGCCGGCCCGCAAGGTGACGATCAGCGTCGTCTGCGGTCCGTAGACAAAAAATCCCGCGGCGAGTTGATCGCGCCCCGGCTGCATCAGCGCCGACTCGATGCTGCCGGCTCCGGAGGCCGGAACGGGAAAGATCGCAAAGATGGTACCGATCGAGACGTTGGTCTCGATGTTGGAAGAGCCGTCGAGGGGATCGATGGCGACGGCGAGGGGCTTCGACGCGTCGAGCACGTCGGCGGTGTCTTCCTCCTCCGACCCGAATACGGCGACGGGGGCCGCGAGCAGCGCGTTGCGGAAGACGGTGTTGGCTTCGAGGTCGAGGCGCTTCTGCTGGTCGCCGCCGCCGGCATCACCGGCTCCGGTCGCCGCCGCCATGTCACCCGCGAGCGGGCCGACGGCGATTTCGCGCGACAGGGCGCGGGCGGCGCCTGCCAATGCTGCGACGGTCGCGGCGACGTCGGCGCGTCCACCTTCTGCGACGAAGCGGTCGAGGTAAGTCTCGAGCGTTATCAGCTCATCAGCCACGGCGTTTCTCCCCGGATTTTCTGTGCGAACGGCTCACCATACAGGGTGGCGCCCGCTTGTTCCGCCGTCTGGCGCGGCGGTGCTTTCGAGGGGATACTAGGCAGAGCTGGCGGCGCGAACAAAACTGAATTATCTTTGCTTCATGAAAAGAAAAACTTCATACGTGCCGCTGGCGGGCATCACGCTGAAACAGCTCCGCGCCTTCGCCGCTCTGGTCGAGGAAGGCAGCAACGCAGGCGCCGCCGCGCGGCTCAACGTGACCCCGCCGGCGGTCGCGTTGCAGCTCAAGTTGCTCGAGCAAGCCGTTGAAATGGCCCTGTTTGAGCGCCTCGAGGGACGCATCCGTCCCACTCCTGCGGGTAGCGAAGTCCTCACCCTCGCGGCCCGCCTCGAAGCCGCCGTCGGCGACGCCACCGAAGCACTCCGCGCCATCCGCTTCGGCCTCGGCGGTCATGTCTCGGTCGGGGTCGTCAGCACGGGCAAGTACTTCGCGCCGCGCGCTTTTGCCGCGTTCGTCCGCGACCGTCCGGATGTCGACATCAACTTGCTGGTTGGCAACCGCGCCGAGATCGTCGCCGAGCTGGAACACATGGACCGCGACATCGTCATCATGGGCCGGCCGCCCGAGCATCTCGACCTCGTGACGAAGCCGATCGGCGCCCATCCCCACGTCGTCATCACGCCACCCGATCATCGCCTCGCCGGCAAGAAGGGCTTGAAGCTCGCGGCGCTGGCGCAAGAGAAGTGGCTGGTGCGCGAGAACGGTTCCGGCACCCGTCTGCTGATGGAGCGCGTGTTCGACGAAAACGGCTTCGTGCCGAACATCGCCATGGAGATGGGCTCGAACGAAACCATCAAGCAGGCGGTGATGGCGGAGATCGGAAGAGCACACGTCTGAACTCCAGTCCACTTAGGCAGCTCGTATGCCGTCTTCTGCTTGAAAAAAAA
>CALFEM010000003.1 GCA_937950105.1 uncultured Alphaproteobacteria bacterium
GTGACTGGAGTTCAGACGTGTGCTCTTCCGATCTAGCCTGGTGCGCGCCGTCTCGCGCGAGCCCGAAAAACGGACCCGGCGACCTCCTGTTTGAACGGAAACGGCTGGTGCCGCCCGGCCCCGCGTGCGATCAGGCCGGAGCCCGGTCACCCTCGGAGGAGGTGCTTTGAACGGCTTTCGCTGATGGATCAAAGCATTAGGAGCCGCCACGGCATGCCCCGCCGGGCGGCTCGACGAACGGGCTTATACTGGCAAGACGGCAGGCGCGCAAGGTTCTCCATGCTGTTGCCGCGGTTGCGGCCGATGAATGGCGGGCAACCGGCGGTTCAGGCGAGGTTCGGGCCAGTTCGTCCAAAGTCCGGTTTGCGCTGGATCGCCTCGTCGCCCGAGGCGGCATGCCCCGGCGCGAGAGCCGGACCGGATCACCAACCTGTCGCACCGGACCGGTCCGGCTCGCAGCCCGCGGCAGGTACTCCGGGACCGCGGGCGGTTACCGCTGCGAACGACCGCCTGAGCTTGATTTCGTCATCTGACGTATACCTTCAAAGAAAAGCGACGGGTCGGGCCTGAGCCGAGCGTTGCATCGGGGGGCCGGACGCCGGCACCCTAACCGCCGAAAGGAAGCGTCGTGTCGACGATCTCCAAGCTGACCGTGACGATCGGCCTTGCCGCGAGCCTCGCCGGCGGTCTCGTTTATCTGAAACCCGTGCCGGGTGACTGGCTGCCAGCCTGGATGCCGGACGCGGTGCGGACCGCCGTCAGTCAGGATGCACCGGTTGCCACGGCGGCCGAGGGCGATAGCGCGGGCCAGGGCGGCGAAAGGCGTGGCGAGGGCCGTCGCGGCCGCCGCCGGGCCGAAGGTGGTGAAGGCGCCAGCAACAACGGAGGCAGCGGCGGACGGCGTGGCCGCCGCGGCGGCGCGGGAGACGGACCGGTGCCGGTGCTCGTCGCCGATGTCGCCAGGAAGGACGTGCCGGTGATGCTCGAGGGCGTCGGCACGGCACGGCCGCTGAAAACCGTCACGGTTCGTCCGCAGGTCGACGGCACCATCCAGCACATCGCCTTCGCCGAAGGCCAGGACGTGCGCGAGGGCGATCTGCTCGCCGAGATCGATCCCGCGACCTACCGCGCCTTGCGCGATCAGGCGGCGGCGAAGGCCACGCTGACCGAGAAGCAGCTCGAAAACGCTCGCCTCGATCTGACGCGCTACCAGAAGATTCCCGGCGTCGTCGCCGACAAGACGGTCGATACACAGCGCGCGCAGGTGGCGCAGCTCGAAGCCCAGCTCAAGGCCGATACCGCCGCGCTCGCCAACGCCGAGACGGTGCTCGGCTACACGCGCATCACCTCGCCGATCAGCGGCCGTGTCGGCATGCGCCTCGTCGACGAGGGCAACCTCGTGCGTTCGGGTGATGGCGGTCTCGTCGTCATCACGCAGATACAACCGATCGCGGTGCTGTTCACGCTGCCGCAGCAGCGGCTGGCGGAGGTCAACCGGGCGCTGGCCACGGGCGAGGTGCAGGTCGAGGCGCTCGGCACCGACGGGCGCAAGGTGATCGACAAGGGTGTCCTCAAGGTCGTCGACAACCAGATCGACCAGCAGACCGGCACCGTGAAAATGAAGGCCGACTTCCCCAATGCCGAGCGGCAGCTGTGGCCGGGACAGTTCGCCAACGTGCGTGTGCGCGTCGACACCGAAAAGGACGCGATCGTTATTCCGCTCTCCGCCGTCCAGCGCGGCCCGAACGGCACGTTTGCGTATGTCGTCGGCGAGGATACGAGTGCCCGCATCACCCCGGTCACGCTCGGAACCATGACAGAAAGCGAGGCGGTCGTGACAGCCGGCCTCGAAGCTGGCCAGAAGGTCGTGACGTCGGGCTTCGGCCGCTTGAGTGACGGCGCCAAGGTGACGGTGTCGACTCCGGCTGATCCGGCGGTTCCTTCGGCGCCGCCGGCCGGGCCTGCGAGCCCGCCCGCGGCCTCGAACAGTGACGCGGCGCCCTCCGCCGCCGTGCAACGCGACGGCGATCAGCGGCGCGGCAACGGCCGCCGCAGCGGCAATGCGCGCGCCGATCGCGACAGCACCACGGCCGACGCCAGCGGAGCCGTGAGATGAGCGTTTCGCTGCCCTTCATCCGGCGGCCGATCGCGACCACGCTGCTGACGGTGGCGACACTGATCGGCGGCTGGCTCGGCTATCTGCTGTTGCCGATCTCTTCGCTACCGCAGGTCGATTTCCCCACCATCCAGGTGACGACCGAGCTGCCCGGCGCCAACCCGGACACGATGGCAAACCTCGTCACCGCGCCGCTCGAGCGCCAGCTCGGACAGATCGCGTCGCTGGACTCGATGGTCTCGTCGTCGTCGCTCGGCATCAGCCAGATCACGCTGCAGTTCGCGCTCGATCGCGACATCGACGCGGCCGCGCAGGACGTGCAGGCGGCGATCGACGCGGCCGGCTCGACGCTGCCGCGCAACCTGCCGTTTCCGCCCACCTACTCGAAGGTGAACCCGGCCGACGCGCCGATCGTCACGCTGGCAATGACGTCGGACACGGTGTCCCTGCGCACGCTCTCCGATCTCGCCGACACGCTGATCGCGCAGCGTCTCTCCGCTGTGTCGGGTGTCGGTCACGTCACCGTCGAGGGTGGTATCAAACCGGCGGTGCGGATCAAGGCCGATCTGGCCCGGCTCGCGTCCTATGGCTTGTCGATGTCGGACCTGCGCCAGGCGATCGCGGCGGCCAACGTGGTCGGGCCGAAGGGCTCGCTCGACGGCAGCGACCAGACCTACACCATCTCCGCCAACGACCAGATCTCGAATGCGGAGCAGTACCGCACGGTCGTCGTGGCCTGGCGCAACAGCGCGCCGGTGTTTCTCACCGATGTCGCCGAGGTCACGGACGGGCTCGAGAACACGCGCGTCGGCAGCTGGTATCAGGGCAAGACGGCGGTCGTCATCAACGTGCAGCGCCAGCCCGGTGCCAACGTCATCGACACGGTCGAGCGCATCGGGCGCGAGATGCCGCGCATCGAGAAGGCGATGCCGCAGGGCGTCAAGCTGACGACGGTACACGATCGTACGGGTACCATCCGCGCGTCCGTGCATGACGTGCAGTTCACGCTGGTGCTGGCGACGATCCTCGTCGTGCTGGTCGTGCTGGTGTTCCTTCGCTCGCTGCGCGCCACCATCATCGCCGGCATCGCGCTGCCCGTATCGCTCGTCGCTACCTTCGGCGTCATGTGGTTCATGGGCTTCTCGCTCGACAACCTGTCGCTTATGGCGCTCACCATCGCCACCGGCTTCGTCGTCGACGACGCCATCGTCATGATCGAGAACGTCGTCCGTCACATCGAGGACGGCGACAAGCCGATGGATGCGGCGATCAAGGGCGCCGGCGAGATCGGCTTCACCGTCATCTCGCTCACCATGTCGCTGATCGCGGTGTTCATACCGCTGCTGTTCATGACCGGCATCGTCGGGCGCATGTTCCGCGAGTTCGCGCTGACGCTGACGGCGGCGGTCGTCGTATCGGCCATCGTCTCGCTGACGCTGGTGCCGATGCTCGCGGCCTATCTGATGCGCGCGGCGCCGGACAGGAGCGACGAACGGCCCGGGCTGCTGTCGCGCTTCTCGGGCGGCGTCACCGACACCTACATGCGCTCGCTCGGCTTCGTGCTGCGGCACGAGTGGGCGACGCTGCTGGCCACACTCGGCACCGTCGGGCTGACACTCTGGCTCTATATGGCCGTGCCGAAGAGCCTGCTGCCATTGCAGGACACCGGCCTCGTCACCGCCACCATAGAAGCGGCGCCGACGTCCTCGTTCGAGGCCATGGCGCGGTTGCAGGACGACGTGACGACACGCATCCGCCGCGACCGCGACGTGACCGGCGTCGTCGCCATCGTCGGCGTCAGCGAACTCAATCCGACGCCGAACGTGGCGCATCTCAAGGTGACGCTCGCCCCGCGAGGCGAGCGTGCATCGACCGCCGACGAGGTCATGCGCCGTCTCGAACGCGAGGTGGAGCAGATCCCCGGCGTGGTCGCGACATTCAAGAGCGTGCAGGACGTGCAGATCGCGACGCGCTCATCGCCGGCTCTCTACCAGTACACGCTGGTCGGCGCCGAGGGCGGCGAGGTGAAGCGCTGGGCCGAGCGTCTCGCCGATCGCCTGCGCCGCGCGCCGCAACTCGCGGATGTCGGCACGGATCTGCAGGACGGAGGTCTGCGCGCCGTCGTCAATGTCGATCGTGCCACCGCCGGCCGTCTCGGCGTCTCGATGGCGGCGATCAACGACGCGCTGAACGATGCCTACGGGCAGCGCCAGATCTCGACCATCTTCGCGCAGGCCAACCAGTATCGCGTGGTGCTCGAGGCCGGCGATCGCTTCAGCCGTGATCCGTCGTCGCTGGCGCGCATCTACGTGCCGTCGAGCAACGGCGCGCAAGTGCCGTTGTCGGCGGTGGCGCGCGTCGAGCGTGTCGCGGCGCCGCTCGCGATCCTGCATCAGGAGCAGTTTCCGTCGGTCACCATCTCCTACAACCTGGCGCCGGGCGTAGCGCTGTCGGAAGCGATCCGGGTCGTCGAGGCAGTGAAGGCGGATGTCGGTCTGCCGACCTCGGTGACGGGCAGCTATTCGGGTGACGCGGCCGAGTTCTCGCGGGCGCTCGACGGCCAGCCCTGGCTGATCCTCGCGGCGATCGTCTGCATCTACATCGTGCTCGGCGTGCTCTACGAGAGCTACGTGCATCCGTTCACGATCCTGACGACGCTGCCCTCAGCCGGCATCGGTGCCCTGCTGGCGCTCATGCTGACAGGCATGGACCTGTCGCTGGTCGCGCTGATCGGCATCGTTCTGCTGATGGGCATCGTCAAGAAAAACGCGATCCTGATGATCGACTTCGCGCTCGAAGCCGAGCGTCAGCGCGGCGCGACGCCACGCGAGGCGATCATCGAAGCCTGCCACCTGCGCTTCCGCCCGATCCTGATGACGACGCTGGCCGCGCTGCTCGGCGCGCTGCCGCTCGCCATCGAGAGCGGTACGGGGTCGGAGCTGCGCAATCCGCTCGGCGTGACGATCGTCGGCGGCCTGCTGCTGTCGCAACTGCTGACGCTCTACACGACGCCGGTGATCTACCTGACCATGGAACGCTTGCGGCAGCGGCTGTCGCGCCAGCGGGATGTGGCCGAGGCTGAGCGCGCGACGCCGGTGTCTGTCACCGCACCGGTCGCTGCGCCTGCGGAGTCGTCGCCATGAGCGGGCCCGGCAACGACGTCATCACGCCTGCCGACAAGCCGGTCGCGGCGGCGCTGGAACGCATCTCGTCGGGCTTCTCGCGCCCGTTCATTCTGCGCCCCGTTGCAACGACGCTGCTCGCCATCGCCATCCTGCTCGCCGGCGTCGTCGCGTTCCGTGTCCTCGCGGTCGCCAGCCTGCCCTCGGTCGACATGCCGACCATTCGCGTCAGCGCGACCCGACCCGGCGCCGATCCCGCGACCATGGCGTCGACGGTCGCCGCGCCGCTCGAGCGCCGGCTCGGCCAGATCGCCGGCGTTACCGAGATGACGTCGGTCAACGCCCTCGGCTCGACGCGCATCGTGCTTCAGTTCGACCTCGGCCGCTCGATCGACGGCGCCGCGCAGGACGTGCAAGCCGCGCTCAACGCCGCCGCCGCCGATCTGCCGAGCGACATGCCGACGCTGCCGAGCTTCCGCAAGGCCAACCCCAACGCCATGCCGGTCATCATCCTGGCGATGACGTCCGACACCATGCCGGCCTCCGCCATCTTCGATGCCGCCGATACCACGGTCGTTCAGCGTATCGCCCAGATCGACGGCGTCGGCGAGGTCAACGTCTCCGGCGCGGAACAGCCGGCGATCCGCGTCCGGCTCGATCCGGTGCGGATCGCCGCCATGGGTCTCACCAGCGAGGACGTGCGCTCGGCGATCGTCAACGCCAACACGCTCGCCCCGCTCGGCTCGATCGACGGCGCCGACGAATTGATCGCACTCGACACCAATGCGCAGATCCGCACCGTGGACGAATATCGCGACATCATCGTCAAGACCGCGGCGGGCGTGCCGGTGAAGCTGGGAGACATTGCCGAGGTCGTGCAGGGCACGCGCAACTCGCGCTCGTCGGCGTTCTTCAACCTGAAGCCCGCCGTGCTGCTGATGATCGCCAAACAGGCGGACGCCAACGTCATCGAGACGGTCGATCGCGTCAAGGAGCTGCTGCCGGAACTCAAACGCTGGATTCCGGCAGGCATCGACATTTCGGTGCTCTCCGATCGCACGGCGACCATCCGCGCCTCGGTTCACGACATGGAGCTGACGCTGGCGCTGTCGATCGCGCTGGTGATGCTGGTGGTGTTCGTATTCCTGCGCCGCTCGGCACCCACCATCGCCGCCGGCATCACGGTGCCGCTGGCGCTGGCCGGCACCATCGCGCTGATGTGGGTCGCGGGCTTCTCCATCAACAACCTGACGCTGATGGCCCTCGCCATCTCGGTCGGGTTCGTCGTCGATGACGCCATCGTCATGATCGAGAACGTGCATCGCAATCTCGAACGTGGGTTGACGCCGATCCACACGGCGCTGGCGGGCGCGCGCGAGATCGGCTTCACCGTGCTCGCCATCTCGATCTCGCTGGTCGCGGCGTTCATTCCGCTGCTGTTCATGGGCGGCATCGCCGGCAAGCTGCTCAACGAGTTCGCCGTGACCATGACGTTCGCGATCGCGGTCTCGACGTTGGTGTCGCTGTCGGTGACGCCGATGGTGCTGGCGCATTACGTCCGGCACGCGCCCGATCGCAGGCCCTCCCGGTTCGATTCCATGATCGAAGGCGGTCTCGCCCGTCTCGCCAGTGGCTACACGCGCACGCTCGACGTTGCATTGAACTGGAAGAAGATGACGCTGCTGTCGCTCGTCGGCGTCATCGCGGCGACGGTGCTCGTTTTCGTGCAGATGCCGAAGGGGCTGTTTCCGCAGGACGACACCGGCCTCGTCATGGCGAGCATGGAGGGTGCCGCGGACACCTCGTTCGAGAAGCTCAACGAGCTGGCGAAGCGAGCAGTCGAGATCGTCCTCGCGGATACAGCGGTCGAAAGCGTCGGTTCCTCGGTCGGAGCGTCGTTCTTCGGCGGGCCGTCGAACTCGGCGCGCATGTTCGTCGCGCTGAAGCCGATCGAGCAGCGCGGCGGCAAGACCTCGCAGCAGGTGATCGACCGTCTGCGCGGACCGCTGTCGGGCATCCCCGGTCTCAGCGTCTTTCCGCGCGCCATGCAGGACATGCGCGGCGGGGGGCGCGATTCCAAGTACAGTTACCAGTTGACGCTGTGGGGCACGGACGTCGACGAACTGTACGGCTGGGTGCCGCGCGTCGTCGAGGCGATGAAGGCGGTGCCCGGCCTCGCCGACGTGACGACGGATCGCGAGCAGGGCGGGCTCGAACTCAAGGTGGCCGTCGACAAGCAGGCGGCGGCGCGGCTCGGCGTCAGCGTGCAGGATATCGACAGCGCGCTCGGCAATGCGTTTGCGCAGAAGCAGGTGTCGGTGATCTACAGCGCGCGCAACCAGTATCGCGTGATCCTCGAGATCGATCCGAAGCTGCAGCGCGATCCGACCGATCTCGACAACGTCTACGTCCGCGCGCGCGATGGCGCGCCGATCCCGATCCGCTCGGTGATCCGCACGGAGCGCGGACTGGCGCCCCTGGTCGTCAATCACCAGGGACCTTTCCCCGCGGTCACCGTCAGCTACAACCTGGCGGCCGGCATGACGCTCGACGAGGCGCAGACGAATATCGCCAATGCGCTGGCGCGCCTCGGTGCACCGGAGTCGCTGCGCATCGAGGCAGCGGGCGATGCAAAGACCCAGCGCCAGGGGGCGGGTGCCCAGCCGTTGCTGATCCTCGCGGCACTTTTAGCGGTCTACATCGTGCTCGGCGTGCTCTACGAGAGCTACGCGCACCCGTTGACGATCATCTCGACGCTGCCGTCGGCCGGGCTCGGCGCGCTGCTGGCGTTGTGGCTCGCCGGCATGGAGCTGTCGATGATCGCCTTCATCGGCATCATCCTGCTCATCGGCATCGTCAAGAAGAACGGTATCATGCTGGTCGACTTCGCGCTCGACGCCGAACGCCGGCTGGGGCTGCCGCCGCTGGACGCCATCCGTGCCGCCGCGCGCGAGCGCTTCCGGCCGATCCTGATGACATCGCTGGCGGCGATCTTCGGCGCCATTCCGCTGGCGATCGCGGCCGGTCCCGGTGCGGAGCTGCGCCGCCCGCTTGGCGTCGCCATCATCGGTGGCCTCGTCGTGTCGCAGATCCTGACGCTGTACACGACGCCCGTCATCTACCTGATGCTCGACCGCCTGCACCGGAAGCTGTGGGGCAAGGGCGCCGAGACGACGGCGGCGGCGGACACGCCGGCCGAAGTCGACGTTCAAGCTGGGCAGCAACCGGCTGCCAGTTCGACCTAACCGCTCTCGGCGTGCGCAAAACAAAAGGCACGCGCCTTTCAAAGCGCGTGCCTCGAATGTGGGGCGGGGGCCTGTCGCGCAGCTCAGCGCGGCGACAGCACCATGACCATCTGGCGGCCTTCGAGGCGCGGTTCGCTTTCGACCTTGGCGATACCCTCGACCTCGGCCTTCACCCGCTGCAGGACCTGCATGCCGAGTTCCTGGTGCGCCATCTCGCGGCCGCGAAAGCGCAGCGTCACCTTGACCTTGTCGCCTTCCTCGAAGAAGCGGCGGATAGCCTTCAGCTTGACGTCGTAGTCGTGGTCGTCGATCGCAGGGCGCATCTTGATCTCCTTGATCTCGACGACCTTCTGCTTCTTGCGTGCCTCGGCTGCCTTCTTCTGCTGCTCGAACTTGAACTTGCCGAAGTCCATGATCTTGCAGACAGGCGGCTCTGCGTCGGGCGAAATCTCGACGAGGTCGAGCCCGGCCTGCGTGGCCTTCTCCATGGCATCGAAGCGGCTGACAACGCCGACGTTGTCGCCATTCTCATCGATCAGGCGGATCTCGCGGGCCCGGATCGCATCGTTGATCCTCGGGCCGGATTGCTCGCGCTCGGGCGCGGCACGTGACGGGCGACGGATGTTGGTCTCTCCTGTTGTAGCCTCGGACACATGAAATAATGCGGCATTCTCGCGAATTCCGGCTTCGCGCTCAATGCCCGTGGATCACACCCGGCGGTCCAGCGGTTGACATTGTATTGCGATATAGCCGGTTTCGGCCGCAGCGTGACAAAATCGCCGCAGCCCGATCAGCCGGATAGGGATTGCCAGCCGCACCCTGTCCAACCGTTCGGTTGGCAGCGTTGCCACAGCAAGGCAATCTGGACAACAGATTGGAATTTGGCTGCCAAGTCAAGCTCACCTGGCGCAGTCGGCGTGTTTACCGGCCGTCGAGGTTACGAATTGGCGGCTGCCTCGGCTTGCTCTGCGGCGGTCATGAAGGCTGCCGCGAGGCGGGTATCGAGCAGCTCGTCGTAGACGGAGAGGGTCTTTGCGCGCATGGCGCGGAGGGAAAAGCGCTCGATGACGTTGCCGCGCGCCCGCTCGCCTATGCGGGCGTGCTCCTCGGGCGGCAGCGTCAGGCCCTCGCGCAGGGCGTCCGCCAGCGCCAGGGCGTCGCCCGCCGCCACCAGCCAGCCGGTGCGGCGGTCCGGGCCCGAATTCTCGCGCGTGAGCACGGTTTCCTGCGGCGCGCCGATGGCCGTCGCGATCACCGGGCAGCGCATGATCTGCGATTCCGCCGCCGCCCGCCCGAACGCCTCGGGCTCGGTCGAGGCGACGACCCCAAGATACGAGGCCGCGAACGCCGCCGGGATGTCCGAGACGTGCCCGACCAGGCGAACGGTCTGCTGCAGCCCGGCCGCCTCGATCTGCTGCGCGAGCCCGCGGGCATAGTCCTCGCGGCCCTGCGCGTCGCCAGCCAGCACGATGACCGCGTCGCGTCCCGGGTCGCCCGGCGCGTCGCGCAGAAGGCGCGCCGCCTCGATCAGGACGCCCTGTCCCTTCCACGACGTCAGGCGCGCGGCCTGCAGTACGACGCGCTCCCCGTCACGCACGCCCCATGCCGCGCGCAGGGCGGCGACGCGTTCGGGTGCGATGCGGCCGGGGTCGAAAATGGCGCCGTCGACGCCGCGATGGATGACGCGGATCCGTTCTGCCGGTGTGGCGTAGCGCGCACGCACGAGGTCGGCGGTGAAGTTGGAGTTGGCGATGACCAGATCGCCGCGCGCCATGACGCTGTTATAGAGCTTCTTGGCGGCGCCGCTCTCGTTATAGGCGCCGTGATAAGTCGTGACGAAGCGGCGCCCGGTGCGGCGCGCCGCGGCCAGCGCACTCCACGCTGGCGCACGGCTGCGGGCATGAACGAGATCGACGCCCTCGCGCTCGATCAGCCGGGCGATGGCGGCGGCATTGGCGAGCAGCTTCGCCGGGTTCTTGGTCGCGGCTGCAAAGCGCACGAACTCGCCGCCTGCCGCCGCGAGATCACCTTCCATGCGTCCGCCCTCGCTCAGCACGATGGCGCGCCCTCCGGCAGCGACGATCGCTTCGGCGATTTCGACCGTGGTGCGCTCGGCGCCGCCGGTGTCGAGATCGGGAATGATCTGCAGTATGGTCGGGCGCTTCATCGGGCTCGCGAATTCAAGGCACTGGCTCGGCGACTTCAAAGGCAACGAGGTGTCATAGGATGACGGCGACGGAACCGCAATTCTTCCATGTCGGCACGCCGGAGCACGAGCGGCGGATCGCATATCTGATGGACACGGGACGCGCGGAGGCAGGGCCTGGCCTCGTCTGGCTGGCGGGGCTCAAGTCGGACATGGTGTCGACCAAGGCGGCGGCGCTGGCCGAATGGGCCGGGACGCGGGGCTTGCCGATGACGCGGTTCGACTATTCCGGTCACGGCCGGTCGAGTGGGCGCTTCGAGGATGCTGTGGTCGGTGACTGGCTCGAGGAAGCGCGCGCGGTCTTCACCCGCCTGACGCGTGGGACGCAGATCCTGGTCGGCTCGTCGACGGGCGGGCACGTGGCGCTGCTGCTGCTGCGCGATCTCTTGCGCACAGCGCCAGCCGAGGCGGCGCGCATCAAGGCGCTGGTGTTGATCGCGCCGGCCTGGGACCTGACCGAAGAGCTGATGTGGAACGAGTTTGACGCGGAGGCCCGCCGCGAGCTGACGGAGAACGGCGTGTTTTATCGGCCGTCGGCGTATGGCGAACCGTACGCCATCACGCGCCGCTTTATCGAGGAGGGTCGCAATCATCTGTTCAAGGGTGAGCCGTTCGATCCGGGCCGACCGGTGGTGATCCTGCAAGGCGTGCAGGACGCCGACGTGCCGGTGGCGCACGCGCGCCGTCTGGCGGGCTTTCTCACCGGCGGGTGGGCGCGGCTCATCGAAGTCGCGGACGGCGAGCACCGCATGTCGCGCCCGCAGGACCTCGCGCTCTTGTATGGCGAGATCGAGCGGCTGTTGCGGTAGAGCGACCGGCGCGCCCGTCTAGGCGTGCCGCTGCGCCGCCTCGACGGCGGCGAGCGCTGCCATGTTGACGATGCGGCGCACGCTGGCGGTTGGCTCCAGGATATGCGCGGGCATCGCCGTGCCGATCAGCATCGGGCCGACGGTGATGTTGTTCGAGGCGGCGACCTTCAGCAGGTTGTAGGCGATGTTGGCGGCGTCGACAGTCGGCATGATGAGCAGGTTGGCATCGCGCGTCAGCCGGGATTGCGGGAACACGTCGTCGAGCAGCGGATGCATGAGAGCGGCATCGCCGCGCATCTCGCCGTCGATCTCGAGGTCGGGTGCGGCGGCGGTTATCTTCTCGCGTGCGGCACGCATGGTGCGGGCCTCGAGCGCGTCGGAGCTGCCAAAGCTCGAATGCGACAGCAGCGCCACGCTCGGGGCGACGCCGAAGCGGCGCACTTCCTCGGCGGCGAGCAGCGTTATCTCGCAGAGCTGGTCGGCCGAGGGATAACGGTTGACGTAGGTGTCGCAGATGAAGAGCTGGCGATCCGGCAGCATCAGCATGTTCATGGCGGCGAGTGTCGAAACGCCTGCGCGCGGGCCGATGACGCGGCAGACATACTGAAGGTGCTCGTCGAAGGTACCGCGCATGCCGCACAGCATGCCGTCGACGTAGCCGCGCCTCAGATACATCGCGCCGATCAGCGTCTGCCGCGAACGCATTTCCTCGCGCGCCATCGCCATGGTGACGCCGGCACGCTTCATCAGCTCGTAGTATTCGCGCTCGACATCCTGCTGCTGGTGGCTGGACTGGCCGTGGATGATCTCGATCGTCTCACCGGATTTGAGACGCAGCCCGAGCTGCTTGATGCGCGTGTTGATGACGTAGTCGCGGCCGATCAGCACAGGG
>CALFEM010000004.1 GCA_937950105.1 uncultured Alphaproteobacteria bacterium
TCGCTCACCGGCCCGGCATCGTCGCCCAGCACCTCGTGCAGCTCGACGCCGGCCAGTACGCGGCCCCGAACCTCAAGGCCCTGCTGACCAACCCGGGCGTGCTCAAGATCTTCCATTACGCGCGTTTCGACGTGGCCGTGCTGAAGCACTACCTCGGCGTCGATACCGCACCGATCTACTGCACCAAGATCGCTTCGAAGCTCGTGCGCACCTACACCGACCGCCACGGCCTCAAGGACCTCGTCGCCGAACTGGCGGGCATCGAGCTGTCGAAGCAGCAGCAGAGCTCGGACTGGGCGTCCGGGGAACTCAGCGACCAGCAGATCGCCTACGCCGCCTCCGACGTGTTGCACCTGCACAAGCTGAAGGCGCGGCTCGATGCCATGCTGGCGCGCCAGGGCCGCACCGGGCTGGCGGAGGCCGCCTTCCGCTTTCTGCCGACGCGCGCAGAGCTGGATCTTGCCGGTTTCGACGACATGGACATCTTCTCGCACTGAGACTCTGCCACGGGGGCACTTCCCGGGAAAGTTGCACAGATCCGACGGCAGATTGTAGTCTACGAGGCGGTACGGCCCTCATCCACGGTGCGCGCCCCGTCCGGCGACCGCTACGGTGGCGACCGGTCCCAGAATCACCCCAATTGCTGCCGACAAGTGAGCACGGAGGGGAAATCCCGAAGCGACGCCGCCCGAGCAGTTCGCCGTTGCCGGAGCACGTGATGCTTGGCCGGCCTGTTATCGTGCCGCCTGCGCGGGGATCAGCCGCCCCGGCCAGAACAACCAACGATCAACGGCACGCCAAGCCAACGGACCGAAGCACGTGATGGAGCCCGACAGGCCGACGACGACGGGGTTCCGGCATGCGCCCGAACCGTCGCGGGATCGCGCGCGGCACGTCCGTAGCGCGCGGCGGCATTCTCTCCTCGTCCGTTTTCTGCGCGTCGCCCTGCCGGTCTCCGCCATCGCCATCTTCGGCTACTACGGCGCGACGCTGCTCGAAGTGGCGGGCTGGTCCAATCCGGTCGCCAAGATCGCCATCCCGAAGGTGCTGCCCGAGCACCTGACCATGAGCAACCCGCGCTATCAGGGCTACACCAAGGACGGCGGCAACTACACCTTCGAGGCGAAAACGGCGCGCCAGGACTTGAAGACTCCCACCTTCATCCATCTCAACGGCGTCACCGGTACGCTGCTGCAGGCCGACAACGCGGCGACGCGCCTCTCGGCCGCGCGCGGCACCTATGATGCCCGCCGGCAGGTCGCCACCCTGGTCGGTGCGATCCGCATCAACGCCGACGACGGCGGCTGGGCACGCCTCATCAGCGCCACCATCACGCCCAGGGACGGCATCATCGCCAGCACACTGCCTGTCGCGGTCGGCAACAAGTCCGGCATCATCCGCGCCAAGACCATGACCGTACGCCAGAAGACCAAGGAGATCACCTTCAACGGTGATGTGCACGCGCGGCTCGCCCCGGCCGAGGGCGTGATCGGCGACATCGACGGCAAGGGCAACCTCAGGATCACGCCATCGGACAAGCCCGCGCCCGCGAAAGCGCCGGAGCCGGCGAAGGAAGCGGACGCTGCAGCCGGTGCCATGGCGCGGCTGTTCCAGGGTGGCGACAGCGGGCCCATCGAGATCAAGGCACAGCGCCTCGATGTCGACGACCTCAAGCGCACCGCGACCTTCACCGGCGGCGTGACCGTGACCCGTGGCGCCGCCACGCTGACCTCACCCGAATTGCGGATCGCTTACGACGGGTCGCCGTCCGGCGGGCTCGCGGGCGGCTCGAAACCTGTCGCGCAGGGTGGGGCCGGCGGCGTGCGCAGCTCCATCAAGACCATCGTCGCCACCGGGCCGGTCGTCATCACCGAAGGTGAGACGACGCGCGTCACCGGCGCCACCGCCCTCTACGATGCGGGAACCGCGCGCGCCACCATCGACGGCGGCGTCGTCATCGACCGTGCGCCGGCGACACGGGTGACCGCCGCCCTCGCCACGTTCGACACCGCGCGCGACATCGCGAGCCTCGACAGGAACGTCGTGATGAGCCAGGGCGCCGACCGCCGCGTCACCGGCGATCACGCCGAGTTGCACAACAAGGACGGCACGGCGCTCATTACCGGCAACGTGGTGATGACGCAGGGCTCCAACGTGCTGCGTGGCCGCCGCCTGACGCTCGACCAGAAGGCCGGCAGATCGCAGCTGACGTCCGCTGCCGGCGACGGCGGCAATGGGCGTATCAACGCGCAGTTCGCGCCGAATGCCACCAAGGGTGGCGGCGGCAAGGCCGCGCGCCCGGCCGCGGCCGGCGCTGGCGCCAATCCGCTCGGCGGCCTGCTCTCGACCGCGAGCTTCCGCACCGATCCCAACGCCCCGATCGGCATCGTCGCCGAACGGCTCGACGTCGACGACAAGAGTGGCGAAGCCGTATTCCGTGGCGATGTCGTCGCGACCCAGGGCGAGGTCAGCCTGCGCTCGTCGGAGGTGCACGCGCGCTACTCGGGCAGCGCCGGGCTGGCGGGCGGCGGCGAACAGACCGAGAAGGCCGCTCAGACGCCGGTACAGCTGGCCAAGATCCAGGCCAAGGGCAGCGTCATCGTCACTTCCAAGGCGGGACAGAAGGCGACCGGCGACTGGGCCGATTTCAACACCGCCGCCAACACCGTCACACTCGGCGGTGACGTGGTGCTGACACAGGGTCGCAACGTGGTGCGAGGCAGCCGCCTCGACATCGACCTGAACACCGGCGAGGCAGTGCTGAAATCCGACAATGCTGCGGCTCCGGAAACCGCAGGGCAGGCGGGCGGCGGCTGGCAGGCCCAGCGGCAACCATCGCGGCCGCGCGCGGTGTTCTTCCCGCAGGATTTGCGCGGCGAGGGCGCCGGCAAACCGGTTGCCGCAAATCCGCGTGCCAGCCCCCCTGCGGTCGATGGCTGGAGTTCGACGACCAATGACGGTCCACGCCCTGCCGCAGACAACTGAACCCGGTCCGGCTGTCGTCCCAGCGCGCTCGTCCCGCCGTCCGGCTCGATTGTCGGGGACGGCGGATCAAGCTAGACCTCAATTCCGGAACGCTCGAGCGGAAAGAAGCCCGTGCTGAAACGTACACCCCGGCAGAGCGGCACAGCGGACGGCGGCGGCCATGGCTTCGCCCCGAACGCCGATGTGCGCACGATGCCGTCCGCGGAACCGCGCCATGACGGCCATGCCCACTCGGATGCGCATGACGGAGAGCCGGACGGCCCCGGCTATCTGACCATTCACGAAGTGCAAAAGGCCTACAAGAAGCGCGTCGTGGTGCGCTCGGTCAGCCTCAGCGTGCGGCGTGGCGAATCGATCGGCCTGCTCGGACCGAACGGCGCCGGCAAGACGACCTGCTTCTACATGATCACCGGCCTGGTGCCGGCCGATGGCGGCCGTATCATGCTCGACGGCGTCGACGTCACCCGCCTGCCGATGTATCAGCGCGCCCGCCTCGGCATCGGCTACCTGCCGCAGGAGGCGTCCATCTTCCGCGGTCTCACGGTCGAGCAGAACATCAATGCGGTGCTGGAGCTGGTCGAGCCGGACCGCAAGAAGCGCCGCCAGCAGCTCGACGAACTGCTCGACGAGTTCCGCATCGGCCACCTGAGAAAGTCGCCGTCGCTGGCACTGTCGGGCGGCGAAAGGCGCCGCTGCGAGATCGCCCGAGCACTGGCCTCACGTCCGTCCTTCATGCTGCTCGACGAGCCCTTCGCCGGCATCGATCCGATCGCGGTCGGCGACATCCAGCATCTGGTTCGCCATCTGACCGACCGTGGCATCGGCGTCCTCATCACCGACCATAACGTGCGCGAGACCCTGGCGCTGATCGACCGCGCCTACATCATCTATGATGGTCATGTTCTGACGCACGGTAAGCCGGAGGAAATCATAGCCAACGAAGACGTTCGCCGGGTCTACCTCGGGGATATGTTCGTTAACGGGCGTTGATTATACCTGCGAGCTGAAGTTCAACGCCGCCAAAGGCTGTCCGGTAATGGCGCTTACGACGAAGCTCGAGCTCAGACAGAGCCAGCAGCTGGTGATGACACCCCAGCTGCAGCAGGCCATCCGTCTGCTCCAGCTGTCGAACCTCGAGCTGACGCAGTTCGTCGAAACCGAGCTCGAGCGCAACCCGCTGCTGGAGCGCGCCGAGGAGGGCGACGGCCCGGTCGCGGAAGCCCCGGCTCTCGCCGCCAACGGCACCGCCGAGACGGC
>CALFEM010000005.1 GCA_937950105.1 uncultured Alphaproteobacteria bacterium
CGCCAAAGGTCACGCCGGTGCCGGTGCGGCGGACGAACTCCTCTCCATCGCGGCATGCGGCCCGATGTCGTGTGGTTCGGCGAGATGCCGTATCAGATGGAGCGCATCACCGAAGCGCTGGCAAAGTGCGACCTGTTCGTTTCGATCGGCACCAGTGGCAACGTCTATCCGGCGGCGGGCTTCGTCGCCGGCGCGGCGGACGCGGGTGCGCACACGCTGGAGCTGAACCTCGAACCGTCGGACGGCGCGTCGCAATTCGCCGAGGCGATCCATGGCAAGGCGACGGAGATCGTGCCCGCCTGGGTCGCGCGCGTGCTCGGCACTTGATGAATCACTTCGTCCGCCGCAGCACGGCGACGGCCTCGACGTGCGCGGAGAACACGAACTGGTCGATCGGCGTGACGGCTTCCAGCGCGTAGCCGGCATCGACGAGAAGGCGCACGTCGCGCGCCAGCGTCGCCGGGTTGCACGACACCGCGACGATCAGCGGCACCTTCGACTTCGCCAGCATTTCGCTCTGCGCCTTCGCTCCGGCGCGCGGCGGATCGATCACCACCGCGTCGAACGGCTCCAGCTCCTTGCGCGACAAGGGCTCGCGGAAGAGATCGCGCTGGCGCACCTCGATCGGCTTCAGCCCTTGCGCATTGCGGGCAGCGCCGGCCAGCGCATCCAGCGCGGCACGGTCGCTGTCGACCGCCAGCACGGACGCACGCTCTGCAAGCGGCAGCGTGAACGCACCGACGCCCGCGAACAGATCGGCGATGCGCGCCACCTTCTTCGGCAGAGCGGCGAGGATGTGGCGCACCATCGCGGTTTCCGCCGCCTTCGCCGCCTGCAGGAACCCTTCGGCCGGCGGCACCACGCGGGCGCGGCCCATGGCGAGTTCCGGCGCGGCGCGCTCGTAGATCACGTCGCCCGCGATCGCGAGACGAATGAGGCCCGGCACGTCGGCGGCGGCACGCGCGAGCCGCGCCACGGCTTCGGCGCCGAGATCCTTGCGCGCCACCGCGTCGGCGATGGCGACCGACACGCCATTGTCCGCCTCCACCAGCGTGACGCGCGCCTCGCCCTCGAAGCGAGGCAGTGCGGCGATGAGACCACGCAACGCCGGCAGCAGTGCCGCGAGACGTGGCGTCAGGATCGGGCATTCCGCGAGATCGACGATCGTTGCATCGCGCGCCGCGTGAAAGCCGAGCACGACGCCGTTGCGTGTCATGACCGCCGAGAGTACGGCGCGCCGCCGCGTGCCCGGGCCGATCGTTTCGAGCGGCGCGACCGGCGCATCGATGCCGCGCTGTGCGAAGGCGTCGACGACGAGCTGCCGCTTCCAGTCCGCATAGAGGCGCGCGGACATGTGTTGCACATCGCAGCCGCCGCAGTGCGTGAAGTGGCGGCACAGCGGCGCGACGCGATCCTCGCTCGCCTGCTCGATTTCGATCAGCCGCGCACGCTCGCCGTCGCGCTCGACCACGACGCGCTCGCCCCGCAATGCAAACGGTACGAACACGGGATGGCCACCTTCGCCATGCGCGATGCCGTCACCCTGCGCGCCCATGCGCACGATCTCCAGCGTCTCTCGTGCGCTGCCGCTGCCGCCCGTCTCGCTCATGCCTTCACGGCTCCGATCAGATGCTCGATGTTGCCCTCCTTGCCGGGCAGCGGCGAGACCATATCCCCGACGACGCGCCAGCCTTGCGCGGCGATCCACGCGGCGATGTCGTCCACGACCGCGCGGCGCACTCCATCCTCGCGCACGATGCCACGCTTGCCGACTTCGGCCCGCCCGGCCTCGAACTGCGGCTTTACCAGCACCACCAGCGACGCGCGATCCCCCGTCAACGACAGCGGCACGGGCAGTGCCTGCTTCAGCGAAATGAAGCTCACGTCCGCGACGATGACGCCGACCGGCTCCGGCACCTCACGACGCGACACGGCGCGCGCGTCGACACCCTCGAGCGAGACGACGCGCGGATCGGCAGCGACGCGGGCGTGCAATTGCCCGCTGCCGACATCGACCGCATAGACGCGCGTCGCTCCGCGCGCCAGCAGGACTTCGGTGAACCCCCCGGTCGAGGCGCCGACATCGAGCGCAACCAGCCCATCGATGGCGAAGCCGAACACGTCGAGCGCCGCCGCCAGCTTGGCACCGCTGCGCGAAACCCATTGGTTGGCCGCGGGATCGACCTCGATGCGGGCTCCCGCGCCGACCACCTGCCCGGCCTTGCGCGCCGCGACGCCGTCGACCTGCACGGCCCCGCGCCGCACGAGATCGGCCGCGCGCGCCCGCGTTTCTACCAGTCCGCGAGCCAGCATGGCGGCGTCTAGACGAACGGGTCCGCCCGGACTCTCACCGGAAACCGCTACCGGCGCGGCTTCACGCTTTTTCATAGAACCGACCATCCCCGGCGTGCGTTACTCTGGCTGCTGCCCGCGTCGAGTAGCAGGCGCGCGCGCATCTCGCCAAGACCTTGACCACTCGCACCCCCGGGAGGATGCCAAGATGCCCTTGAGCCGCAGAGAATTACTCGCCACCACCGCCGCCACCCTGGCGCTCACCGCGATGCCTCTGCGAGCCTTTGCACAGGTCGCCGCCGAAGGTCCGTTCACGCTGCCGCCGCTGCGCTATGCGGCCACCGCACTGGAGCCGCACATCGACGCCAAAACCATGGAAATCCACCATGGCAAGCATCACGCCGCCTACGTCAAGAATCTCAACGCCGCGCTCAAGGACCATGGCGAAGCGGCGAAGCTCCCCCTCGAGCAAATACTCGCCAAACTCGCCGAGATGCCGGACGCCATCCGCACAGCGCTACGCAACAACGGCGGCGGTCATGCCAATCATGCCATGTTCTGGCAGATCATGGGGCAGCCCGGCTCTGCCCCGGCCCCCGAGGGCGATCTCAAGGCCGCGATCGATCGCGACCTCGGCGGCATGGACAAGCTGATGGAGCAGTTCAACACCGCCGGCACCAAGGTATTCGGCTCGGGCTGGGTCTTCGTCACCGTCGATCAGGGTGGCAAGCTCGCCATCGTCTCCAAACCGAACCAGGACACGCCGCTGATGGACGGTGGCCGCGCGCTCATCGGCAATGACGTCTGGGAACACGCCTACTATCTGAACTACCAGAACCGCCGCGCCGACTATCTCAAGGCGTGGTGGAACGTGGTCAACTGGAAGGCGGTCGGCGAACGCTATGCCGCCGCCAAGGCCGGCACCCTGGCGATCTGAACGACGACACGGCCAGCGCGCCGCGAACAGGAGGGTTGCGATGTCCGGCGCAGAAAGCGTGAAGGTGGTGAAGCCCGGCCAGACCTACGTCGGCGCGCAGGGCTTCACCTATGGTGCCGGCGTCTCGCGCGAGACGGTCGGCGAGACCAGCATCTGCATGAACGTGCTGCCGATGCCGCCCGGCGCCAAGGCGCGCTCGCATTTCCACAAGGGCATCGACACCATCGCCTACCTGATCGACGGGCGTTGCGCCGTCTATTACGGCAACCGGCTCGAGCACCGCTTGCAGGCCGAGGCGGGCGATCACGTCTTCATGCCGCGCGACGTGCCGCACGCGCCCGTCAACGACAGCGGCGCGCCATGCACGTGGATCGTGGTGCATTCCTCCGGCAGCGACCAGGACGACATCGTGCTGACGCCGGAGCTGGACCGCGTCCTGCCGGTGTTCTGACGGTCGCCCGGCGGCTCGCGCGCGGGGCAATGCGATTGAGGCCCCGTCACATCGTGATATGATGATCTCAAGTCACTCCACCTCATAACAAGAGAGTGATGCGTGGAAGCGCCGTGCGATGCAGGTCGAGCGATCTGCCGCGACAACCCCTGTTGCAAAGCGTTGGGAGGACCCCGTGTTGAATGCTGTACTGCGTCTCGCCGTCGGCGCGCTCTTTGCCGCCTTCATTGCCACCACGCCGCTGTCGTCCACGGCTACCGCCGCCGAGGTCGAGAAGCGCGGCGAAGCCTGGGTCGTGTATCTGCCCGGCGAGCTCGATTTCCACGAAGTGTTCGGCCGGCTCCAGTCGGAGATCATGGGCGCCAACTGGGAGATCACCAACGTCCAGAACATCGACACCGGCCTGATGCAATATGGCGTGCAGATCCAGAACAAGGTGATCTCGGCCTGCAAGTCGCAACTGCTGGCGCAGGCGATCAAGGAAGACCCGTTCATCTCGCTCGCGGTGCCGTGCCGCTTCACCGTGTTCCGCGACGCTGCCGCCAACAAGCTGGTGGTCGGGTTCGCCGATCCGGTCGCCGAGGCCAAGGCGCTCGGCATCAAGAACTACATGGCCGCCGGCAAGGCCACGGAGGAACTAAAGTCCGTGCTGAAGACGATGGCCGATTTCTACGGGAAGTAGCGTCGGCAGCGGGACATCTGTTGTTTCGCAGTTTGTGCGGGCCGCCTGCGCGCGGCCCGCAGCGGTTTGCCGCGATCTTTGCTCGATTGCGCCGCCGAAGGTCGGCGGGCCAGCAGTTGCTGTCGCCACATCGCCAGTGTCATCGCGGGGCTTGTCCCCGCGATCCATCGTGCGGCACACTCCCGAGGTCGATA
>CALFEM010000006.1 GCA_937950105.1 uncultured Alphaproteobacteria bacterium
GGCACCACGATCAACTCCACGTCGGCACCGGGCACGATGCCCGCTGAAGCCAGCCAGTACGCAAGCTCGTAGTGATGTGCCGAATGCGTGTGCACGACGGCGAAGACGAGCCGCGCCTCACCGCGCGCCTGGCGTGCTGCGACGACACGGCTCATCGCCGCAGCGGTGGCGGCGGCATCGAAATCGGCGGGCGCGCCCTCGCGTGCCAGCGCCTCCCAAACGGCCCGCGACACCGTGACCGTGTTGCCGCCAAAGCCGAGCGACATCGGCACCTGCATCGGGCACGACAGCGGACCGAGGCCGAGATTGGCGGCGATCGGCATCGGGGCGAGCACGTGGGCGACGTCGAGGTGGCGCACGGCGAGGCGGTCGCGCACCGTCGCCCACGAGGTTTCCCGCAGGACCACGAGATTGAGGCCTTCCTGCTCGGCAAATCCGCGCGCTGCCGCGACGATCAACGGCGCGCAATCGAGCAGCGGCATGAAGCCGGCGCAGACATTCCGGCTCATGGCTCACCCTCGCGGCTCAGCAGCCCGGCGGCGAGGACGAGGCTTTCAGCGACCTCGGCAATGCGGCGGCTCTGGTTCATGGCGGTCTTGCGCAACATGGCGTAGGCCTCCGGCTCGGTGATGCCGCGCGAGCGCATCAGGATGCCCTTGGCGCGATCGATGACGTCGCGCTCGGCAAGTGCGGTGCGCGCGGTATCGAGTTCGCGCTTCAGGCGGTCGAAGGCCCGGAAGCGGCTGATGGCGGTGTCGAGGATCGACTTGACGCGGTCCTTGCGCAGCCCGTCGACGACGTAGGCCGAGACGCCGGCATCGATGGCCGCCTCGATCGAGGCCTGATCCGATCTGTCGACGAACATGGCGACCGGACGCTTCACCGCGCGGCTCACCTGGAACATGTGCTCCAGCTCGTCGCGCCGCGGATTCTCGAGGTCGATGAAGATGACGTCGGGATCGATCTCGGTGATGCGGCGGACGATGGCCTTGAAGTCGTCGATGATGGTGACGCGCGCGTGCCCGGCCTCGCGCAGGCCTTCCTCGATGATGGAGGCGCGCAGGCGGTCGTTGTCGATGACGAGGATGTGCAACGCCGTTTCGGTCATGCCGCATCCTGGCCCGGCAGCGGGCCGCGATGCAACCTCGCCGGTCTCATTCGTTGGTCTTCAGTTGTGGAGGCCGTCGCCGTTGCGCCGGGCGCCAGCGCGGCCCTGCAACTTGAGCGCGGCCTTGCCGATGACATGCGCGCTCACCGGCGCCGTCAGGAACAGGAAGATCGAGATGGTCAATTCGCGCAGCGACCAGACGCCACGCATGGCGCCGGCTTCGACAATGGCCGCGACGATGAGCGCGCCGACACCGAGCGTCGTAGCCTTGGTCGGGCCGTGCAGCCGTGTCAGCACGTCCGACATGCGGATGAGCCCGATCGAGCCGACCAGCACGAAGGCGGCGCCGGCGACGAGCAGGAAAGACACGAGCGCTTCGATCAGCATGGCAGCCACCTCATTCGATGATGTCGCCGCCGAGGATGAACTTGGCGAGTGCGACCGTGGCGACGAAGCCCGTCATGGCCATCAGCAACGCCGCCTCGAGGTGCACGGCACTGGCGGCGAGCATGCCTGCGACGAGCACGATGGCAATGGCGTTGATGGTGAGCGTATCCAGGGCGAGGATGCGATCCGGCGCCGTCGGTCCCCTCGCGAGACGCCAGAGGCTCGCAGCCGCGGCGGCGGCGAGCATGACGAGCGCGATCATGGCGGCGATGCTCAGCATGCGAAAATCTCCTTCAGGGGCGTCTCGTAGCGGGCCTTGATGTCGGAGGCGATGGCGGCCGGGTCGTCGATGTGCAGGGCGTGCACCAGCAGCATTCGCCGCTCCATGTCGATGTCGATCGTCACGGTTCCGGGAGTCAGCGAAATGATGCTGCCCAGAACCGTTGCGACGAACGGATCCTCGATGTCGAGGGGCACGTCGATGAAGCCGGGTGCAATCGCCTCCTGCGGGCCGAGGATCTGGCGGGCGACGACGATGCTCGAGGTGACGATGTCGGCCAGCACGCGCGCAAGCAAAGGGACTGCGACCAGAGGCCGGGCAATGCGCGCGCCTTCGATCCAGAACGAGCGGACGGCGAGCGGGATGGCGACGCCGAGCAGCGCTCCGAGCAGCAGGGATCCGGCGCCGGGCTGGCCCGCGAGCATGGCCCAGAGCAGCACGATGGCGGCCGAAACGGCCGGCATCGGCAACAGGCGATGGACAGCCGTCGTCATGGTCGCCTCTCCCGCTCGATGGTTGCATTGCCGAGTACGGCATCGCGATAGGTTTGACGCTGCTCGAGTTGTGCCGCGGTCGCGCGTGTATAGGCGGACAGCGGCGCCGCCAACGGGACGAGCGCCAGCGCGGTGAGCAGCAGCAGGACGAGCGGCAGCGCCAGCGGCCGGGTCGCATCTGCGCGGCTGGCGTGGGCGGCCATCGCAGTTGCGCCGTCGGCCCGGTGGGGCTCCCAGAAGTAGGCGCTCGCAGCGCGTGCCAGCACCAGCGCAGTGACGAGGCCCGCAACCAGCAGAGCCATCCACGACGCCCATGCATGCGGTGTCGCGGTGAGCGACTGCATCACCATCAGCTTGGCGAGAAATCCCGACAGCGGCGGCGCCCCACTGGCGGCCACCGCGAGCAGCAGATAGGCCGTGCCGATGATCTTGATCTCACCGAGGTGTGGGCCCTTCTCGATGGTGTCGCGCAGTGCGCCGCGCCGCTCCGCAATGATGTCGGCGATGAGAAAGAGTGCGGCGGTGACGATCGTCGTGTGTACGAGATACGTCAGCAGTGCCGCGATGCTCGTCACGTTGGCGGCCGCGACGCCGAGCAGCAGTGTGCCGCTCGACACCAGCACGAGATTGGCGGCGACGAGGGTGAGCCGGCGTGCGGCCAGCATGCCGATGGCGCCGATACCAATGGTGCCGATGGCAAGCCACGAGAGCCACGGTTCGAGCAGGTCGGCGGTGGCCGCAGCCTCGGAAAGGCCGGATGTGACGACCCGGAGCAGGGCATAGATGCCGACCTTGGTCATGACGACGAACAGCATGGCGACCGGGAGACTTGCTGCCGCATAGGTCTGCGGCAGCCAGAAGCCGAGTGGCAACAGTGCCGCCTTGAGCAGGAACACCGCGGCGAGCAGTGCGAAGGCGGTGCGCACGAGGGGCGCGTCCGCTGCGGCGACTGTGTCGAGGCGGGCGCCGCTGTCGGCCATGTTGAGCGTGCCGAGCGTTCCGTAGATCAGGGCCAGCGCCACCAGGAACAGCGCCGAGCCGAGCAGGTTCAGCACGACGTAGCCGAGGGTCGCCTTCGCACGCGGCGCATCGCGGCCATGCGCCAGCAGGGCGTAGGAGGCGAGCAGCAGGATCTCGAAGAACACGAACAGGTTGAACAGGTCGCCGGTCAGAAAGGCGCCGTAGAGACCTGCGAGCTGCAATTGCAGGAAAACGTGGAAATGACGTGACTGGGTGTCGATGCCCTGGCGGGCGACGAGCACGACCGGCACCGCGAGTGCGGCGGTGACAGCCACCATCACCGCGGCGAGACGGTCCAGCACGAGTACGATGCCGAACGGCGCCGGCCAGTCGCCGAGGCGATAGACGCGGACGGCTCCGTCACTCGCCGTTACCAGCAGCAGTGCGGCGAGCAGCATCGAGAATACGATGGCGATCGTGCTGAGCGTGCGCTCGAACACGATGCCTCGCCCATGCCCGAGCAAAAGCACGATGGCCGCGACGAGTGGCACGATGAACGGGAGGATCGGCAGGTGACTCACGCGCCGCCTCCGCCATCGACGCGATCGCTGCCGCTTTCGCCCTTCGCCCGGAGCGCCACCGCGACCAGATACGCAGTCATGCCGAAGCCTATGACGATGGCCGTCAGGACGAGCGCCTGCGGCAGCGGATCGGCAAGGCCCTCTGCATCGGGCAGCGCGAGCGGCGGCGCCGTTGCGCCGAGCCGGCCACCGAGGAAGATGAGCACATTGACGGTGTAGGACAGCAGCGTCAGCCCGAGCGCCACGGAGAAGCTGGTCGGCCGCAGCACGAGATAAAGGCCGCAGGCCGCCAGCAGTCCCAATCCGAGCGCGATCACGATTTCCATGGTTCATCCCTCCTTCGCGCGCGGCGGCGGTTGTTCGCGCCGGCTGAGAGCGCCGAGTTCCGCCAGCACCAGAAGGACGCTGCCGACGACGACGAGGAAAACCCCGAGGTCGAAAGCCATGGCCGATGCGATCTCGAATTTCTCGATCAGCGGCGGATGCACGTAGCCGTGCGCCGAAGTGAGGAAGGGGCGCCCGAATGCCCAGCTCGCGAGTCCGGTCGCCGCCGCGATGGCGAGGCCGGCGCCGAGTACGCGCACGTAGTCGTACCGCATGCGTCGGGCGGCATAGTCGAGGCCGTTGGCGATGTATTGCAGGATGAGTGCGACCGCGGCGATCAGGCCGGCGATGAAGCCGCCGCCGGGCAAGTTGTGGCCGCGCAGGAAGATGTACGCCGACACCGCGAGCGCCAGCGGCAACAG
>CALFEM010000007.1 GCA_937950105.1 uncultured Alphaproteobacteria bacterium
TCAACCAGTTCGCGGGCGCCTCGGACGTGTGCAAGAGTAGGGAATAGGGAATAGGGAATAGGGAATAGGGAATAGGGAATAGGGAATAGAGAATAGAGTCAGCCCTTGCGTAGCGTCAGCGCGAGCACACCGGCGATGGCGCCGACGGCGGCGGCGGCGAGCAGAGTCGAATCGTAGGCTGTCGTGATGTCGCCGGCATACCAGGCGCGGCCGAGCTGGTAGCTGATGCCGATGAGGCCGCCGGCGATGCCGCCATACAGGATGTCGTTGCGATCGATTTGCATGTCACTGCTCCGGGCTGCATAGGCCGCCTGACTAGCCCTTCGGCGGGGGAAGCGCGATGTTGTCGATCAATCGCGTCTTGCCGAGCCAGGCGGCAGCGAGGATGCGGCCTTGCCGGCCTCCCGAAGGTTTCCAGTCGCCGAGCGTCTCGGCATCGCGCACGGCGATGTAGTCGATCTTCGTGAAGCCGGCGCGCTCGACCGTGGCGATCGCCGACTTCACCGCTGCCGCCACCTTGCCGCCCGCCGCGACCTTCTCCGCGATCGAGCGCAGTGCTGCGTTGAGCTTCGGTGCGATCGCACGCTCGTCCGGGGTGAGGTAACGGTTGCGCGACGACAGCGCGAGGCCGTCCGGTTCGCGCACCGTCGGCACTCCGACGATGGTGAGCGGCAGGTTCAAGTCGCGCACCATCTGCCGCACCACGGCAAGCTGCTGGAAATCCTTCTCGCCGAACAGCGCGCAATCTGGCGTCACCTGACTGAACAGCTTGCAGCAGACGGTGGCAACGCCGCCGAAGTGATGCGGGCGAAACTCACCTTCGAGCCCCAGCGCCGCACCCTCGGGAAGGATGCGGGTGGCGAAGCCTTCAGGGTACATTTCGGCCGGCTCCGGCGACCAGACGAGATCGGTGCCGACACCGGCAAGCCGCGCCAGATCGCCGGCCTCGTCGCGCGGATAGCGGGCAAGGTCCTCCGTCGGCGCGAACTGCGTCGGGTTGACGAAAATCGAAACGACCGCGCGCTTGGCCTTGGCCTGCGCCGCCCGCACCAGCGTCAGGTGCCCGTCGTGCAGGGCGCCCATGGTCGGCACCAGTGCGACCGTTTCACCGGCCTTGCGCCAGGTGGCGACGATGCGGCGCAGATCCTTGACGGTGCGGGCGACCTTCACGCTGCGGGGACGGCTGGCCATGGCGCTTTCTCCGGTGGGGAACGAGCGCATGGTCTGGCCAAGGTCGCCGCGCGCGTCAAGTGGCGCGAGGCGCGCGGGCGAGCCGGCAATTTGCTAACATCGCCGCGTTTCAGATGCGAATCGCACATCGCTGCCCGAACGGGCGGCAACGGCGGCAACAGCGAAGGACGGCGGCGTGAGAGCTTCGGGCAAAGCGACCGCGAACACTGCGGCGGTACCGGTCGAGAAAAACGCGGCGTCGCCGTCGCGGCTGCCCGCGCGCGACGAGATTTCTTCCCACCACCTGATCGACGAAGGCCGTCTGGTAGGCATGCTCATCGAGCGCGCCGCGTGGTCGGAGGAGGACTCCCGGCGCACCGGCGAACTGGCGCGCCGGCTGGTCGACGCTGTTCGCACCAACCGCTCGCGCTACGGCGGCGTCGATGCCTTCATGCGCGAATATGGCCTGTCGAGCGAGGAAGGCGTCATCCTGCTCTGCATCGCCGAAGCGCTGCTGCGCATTCCCGATGCCGACACTGCCGACAAGCTGATCGCCGAAAAGGTCGGCGAAGGGCAGTGGTATCGCCATCTCGGCCATTCCGACAGCGCCTTCGTCAACGCCTCGACCTTCGGGCTGATGCTGACGGGCGGCGTCGTGCGGCTCGGCGGGGCGGACGGCGGATCGCCGCTCGACGTGCTGAAGCGGCTGGTCGCGCGAACGGGCGAGGGTGTCATCCGGCAGGCGCTCAGGCAGGCGGTGAAACTGCTTGGTGACCAGTTCGTGCTGGGCCGCGACATCGCCACGGCACTGAAGCGGGCGCAGGCCTATGAATCCCAGGGCTATCGCATCTCGTACGACATGCTCGGCGAGGCCGCGCGCACCGAAGCCGACGCCAAGCGATATTTCGAGCGTTACATGCACGCCATCGAGCGCATCGGCGCCAGGGCCGGAAAGCTCGCCTCGTCCCATCCCGACGCGCTGATGGAACGGCCGAATATTTCAGTGAAGCTTTCCGCGCTGCATGCGCGCTTCGAGCCGGGCAAGGAAGCGCGGCTCGAGGAAGAACTCAACCCGCGCCTGCTGACGCTGCTGCGTGCGGCCCGCGACAACGGCATCGCCGTCACCATCGACGCGGAAGAGCAGGACCGTCTCGACATCGAGCTCGCCGCCTTCGCCGCCATGCTGGAGAATCCCGCGCTCGATGGCTGGCAAGGCCTCGGCATCGCCGTACAGACCTATTCGCGCCGCGCCGTGCCGGTGCTGCGCTGGTTGCGGCGCGCCGGCGAAGCGACGGGCAAGCGCATTCCCGTGCGCCTCGTCAAGGGCGCCTACTGGGACAGCGAGATCAAGTGGGCGCAGGAAAAAGGCCTCGAGGATTACCCGGTGCTGACGCGCAAGGGGCACACCGATCTGTCGTTCCTCGCCGCTGCGCGCTACGTGCTGGCCGCGCCCGATGCCTTCTACCCGGCGATCGCCACCCACAACGCGCAGTCGCTCGCCGCCGTGCATGTCGCGGCCGGCAACGCGAAGTTCGAGTTCCAGCGCCTGCACGGCATGGGCGAAGCGCTCTATGCGGAGGTGGTCGGCGCCGGCAAGCTCGGCCGCAACGCGCGCATCTATGCTCCGGTCGGTGAACACGAGGACCTGCTCGCCTACCTTGTGCGCCGCCTGCTGGAGAACGGCGCCAACTCGTCGTTCGTGCACCAGATCGCCGACGAGACGGCGAGCGTCGAGGCCATCGTCGACGATCCCGTCGCGCGCATCGCGCGGGCGTGGACCGAGGGCGGCAAGCAACGTATCGCCAGTGCGTCGCCGCTGCCGCTGCCGCGTGACATCCTGCTGCCCGCGCGCCGATCAGCCGAAGGCGTATCGCTGGCCGAACCGGCGACGCGGGCCGCACTGCTCGCTGATGTGAACGCGGCGCTGGAGAAGCGCACGGGTCTGG
>CALFEM010000008.1 GCA_937950105.1 uncultured Alphaproteobacteria bacterium
CGGAAAGGACGGCGCCGTGTCGGTGGAGGCCGTCGGCCGCGCCCTGCAGGATCTCGTCGAGCCGACACCCGACGCGCTGACACTGTTCGAGGAGAAGGGCGAGGACGGCAGAACCGCCTGGCGTATCGACGCCTACTACACCGATCCGCCCGAGGCGGCTGCTCTCGGCACACAGCTCGCGGCGATCCTCGACGCGCCGGCGCCGCGCATCACCATCGAGGACGTGCCGGCCCTGAACTGGGTGGCGCTGTCACAAGCGGCCCTGCCGCCGGTGCGCGCCGGTCGCTTTACCATCCACGGCAGCCATGATCGCGCGCGTGTGCCGCAGGGGCCGGGCGCCATCCTCGTCGACGCCGGCGAAGCCTTCGGCACCGCGCACCACGCCACCACGTTCGGCTGCCTGCTGGCGATCGACGAACTGACCCGGCGCCGCCGCTTCCGCTCGGTCATGGACCTCGGCTGCGGCTCGGGCGTGCTCGCCATCGCCGCGCGCCGCGCCCTGCCGCACGCGCGCATCATCGCCGCCGACATCGACGCGCCGTCGATCGACGTGGCGCGCGAGAATGCCCGCCTCAATCGCTGCGCGGCGACCGTGCCTATGCTCGTAGCGAGCGGACTTGCGCACTCCACGCTGCGCCGCCGCCGCTTCGATCTGCTGATCGCCAACATCCTCGCCGATCCGCTCATCAGCCTCGCGCGCGACATTTCCCGTGCGGTGGTTCCGGGCGGGCATGTCGTGCTGTCGGGTCTCCTGGTGCATCAGGCGGCGGCGGTGATCGCGGCCTATCGCGCGGCCGGCTTCCATCTCGAGCGGCACATGCGCGTGCACGAGTGGGCGACGCTGGTGCTGGCGCGGCGCTGATCCGCGCGAGGTTCCCGCGATGGCAGCGCCAGCTCCAAAACCAACGCGCCCCGGCCGGCGGGTGCCAATCGGGGCGCTTCGTGTCTCATGGCCGCCGAAGCGGCCTTGCGATGAACCTAGATCCAGCTCGTGACAGGAAGATGACGGTCCTTCTTGATCTCGGCGATCTCGGCCGAGGTGAAGCCGAGCTGCGCGAGGTCCGCAACCGACGCCTGCGCAAGATACGGGCGCAGGAAATCGTCGGCCTGCGCCTGCTTGCTGGCGACGATGGAATTCCAGAAACGCGCGAAGAAACCGGGCGCGGCTTCGCTGTGGCTGACGCTCGCGGCGCCGCCCATGACTGTCGTGGTGCTCATGATCGTCCCAACCCCGAGAGGGGCCTCCTGGTGGAGCGCCCGAACCGCAAGGTGTTCCTCGTCACGTCCGGGCCGATGTCGGGAATCTAGGCTCATGCTGCAGCGCAAACCAGAGGCTCTGCCGCATCGCAGCAATGCTCTCCACGCATGACATCACGCTCCAGCCATCGAGTTGCCGCAACACTCGTTGGTTTTCCCGATGCAGCCGGCGATTCCCTCGCGCGCTCCGAGGCTCTAAGAAAGCCGGCATGTTCCAGAGCTTCGACACCACCTCCGATCCGAGCCTCGCGGCGCCACGTGTGCGGGCGCTACGCGATCTCATGCGCAAGCGCGGGCTCGACGCCTATCTCGTGCCGCGCGCCGACGAGCATCAGGGCGAGTATGTGCCGCCCGCGTCCGAACGGCTGGCCTGGCTGACTGGCTTCACCGGCAGCGCCGGTTACGCGCTGATCGGACTCGATCGCGCCGCCCTGTTCGTCGACGGCCGCTACACGGTGCAGGCGCGCGCGCAGGTCGACACGGCCCTGTTCGAGATCGTGCAGGTGCCCGCGCGCGGCTTGAAGGACTGGGCCGGCGAAGCGCTGGACAAGGGTGCCGTGATCGGCTTCGACCCGTGGCTAACGACCATCGCGCAAGTCGAGCAGACACGCGGCGATCTTGAAAAGCCCGGCATGACCTTCAAGGAGATCGCCGGCAACCTCGTCGATCGCGTCCGGGGCAAGGACCGGCCGGCACCGCCCTCGGCTCCGGTGCGGCTGCACGACATCTCACTCGCCGGTGAGGCGGCCGAGGCAAAGATCGCGCGGCTGCAGAAGGCACTCACCGACGCCGGGCATGATGCCGCCGTTCTGACGCAGCCGGACTCGATCTGCTGGTTGTTCAATATTCGCGGCGGCGACGTGGCGCACAATCCCGTGGCGCTGGCGTTCGCGATCCTGCACGCCAAGGGGAAGCCCGAGCTGTTCATCGCTCCGGAAAAGCTCGACGCCGAGACGCGCCGCGCGCTGAAGACGATCGCGCACGTACGCGGGCCGGATGCCCTCGCCGAACGGCTCGGCGTGCTGCGCGATGGCGAGAAGACCGTGCGCGTGACGCCCGGCAACACCGCGTGGTGGTTCGTGCGCCAGCTCGGCGGCCCCAAGCGTATCGCCCGCGGCGCCGATCCGACGACGCTGCCGAAAGCGATCAAGAACCCGGTCGAGATCGAGGGTGCGCGCGCGGCGCACGTGCGCGACGGCGTTGCCGTTACCCGCTTCCTCGCCTGGCTCGACACGACGGCCGCCAAGGGCAAGCTCGACGAGATCACCGCGGTCGAAAAGCTCGAGGCCCTGCGCGCGGAAACCGGTGCGCTGCGCGAGATCAGCTTCGATACCATCTCGGGCTCGGGTCCGAACGGCGCCATCGTACATTATCGCGTGACGCGCGCAACCAACCGCACCTTGCAGCCGGGCGAGCTGTTCCTGATCGATTCCGGCGCGCAGTACGCCGACGGCACCACCGACATCACGCGCACCGTCGCCATCGGCAAGCCGAGCGACGAAATGCGCGATCGTTTCACGCGCGTGTTGAAGGGGCATATCGCCATCGCTTCGGCGCGCTTTCCGAAGGGCACCCGCGGCGTCGATCTCGACAGTCACGCGCGCATGAGCCTGTGGAAAGCCGGGCTCGACTACGACCACGGCACCGGCCACGGCGTCGGCAGCTATCTGTCGGTCCACGAGGGACCGCAATCCATCAGCCGTCTCGGCATGGTGCCGCTGGAGCCCGGCATGATCGTTTCCAACGAGCCCGGCTATTACAAGGAAGGCGCTTACGGTATCCGCATCGAGAACCTCGTGCTGGTGACGCCCGCCGAGGTGCCGGAGGGCGGCGAGCGGGCGATGCTCGGCTTCGAAACGCTCACCCTTGCGCCCATCGATCGCCGGCTGATCGTCAAGGGTCTGCTGACCACCGCCGAGCGCCAGTGGCTCGACGCCTGGCACGCGCGCGTGGCAGCGACACTAACACCACATCTCTCGGCCGATGACGCGCGCTGGCTCGAGGCCGCCACCCGGCCTGTATGACCACGGTGGCAGCCACAAAGCGAAACTACGCGATCGCCAACATCGCGTCCGAGTGCCTCAATAGAAGCACCGGAGCTGGTGGCACATGCGCGGTCGCCCAGTCTGCACCGGGTACTATTTCCACGACGGCGAACGCATCATCCCGATCACTATATCTGCGCATAGCATTCATCAAAGCACCTGCGTCTGCTGTTGAGCGGAGCAGCCAAGTCGAGTCCAAAACCCTTACAGCCCGCATCAGCGTGAAGAATTGGTACAGCAGTTCGTAGTTGCGGGCGTTGTGTAGATCGAACGCCACCATATAGAGCTTCATTAGCCCACCTCATTTCCGAGTTTCCTTCCCCCTGCGCATAGAATGGAACGATTCTTCATGCTTCGTTCCCGTTATGGGCTGTCGAAGACGTTTATCCACAGCTTCCTTGCCGTGGCCCGATTCGCGTGGGCAAATCGGCGCGCTCACCCGGAGACCCGCGCCATGACCTCACGCCGCCGCCATTCCGCGATCGCTCTCGGCTTGTCCGCTCTGCTCGGCGCACCTTCATTCAACAGCGCCGCCGAAGCGGCGAAGTCCGATCCCGACACCATCGTTTTGACCTTCGTCGGCGATGTCGGTCTCAACTCGTCGAATGCGACCGTGCAGCCCAAGGGCGTGCAGCGTTACGGCTTCCAGTCGTGGCGCGATACCACCGACCGCATTGCCGACGAGATCAATGGCGATCTCAACTTCATGAACGTCGAGACGGTCGTCACCGATCGCAACGATCTGCCGCGCGACACCAAGTGGCAGTCCGGCCCGTTCAACTTCCGCACCCACCCCGAGGGTCTCGCGCACCTGCTCGTCACCGGCTTCAATCTCTACTCGCTCGCCAACAATCACTCGATGGACTACGGCGAGCCCGGCCTGAAACAGACCATGGCGCACGTCGGCGCGCTGAAGGGCAGCGGCCTCAAGGCGGCCGCCGGCCTCGGCAAGAATCGCGACGAGGCGAGCGCGCCTCACACCGTCGAGGTGAAAGGCGCGAAGATCGGCTTCTCCGCCATCGGCATCGTCACCAACAATCTCGAACGCCATCGCGCGGGCGAAGCGAAGCCCGGCCAGATCGCCTATCGCTTCGACGACGACTGGAGCCTCGTGCGCAAGCGGTTGAAGGAGACGCCGGCCGACATCCGCATCCTCTCGATCCACTACGGCACCGAGGGTTACGTGCGGACCGACGATCGCCAGATCAGGGAGTGGCGCGGGCAGGCCGCGCGCGAGGACGGCTTCGACATCATCGTCGGCCATCACGCGCATGTGGTGCGCGGCGTCGAGATGTCCGGAAAATCACTCATCATGTACGGGCTCGGCAACTTCCTGCATCACGGCACTGCCAACATCACGGGCAAGGACGTCTGCCGCAACTTCGGCCTGATGACCCGCGTGCATCTGACGCGCGACGCTACGGCAAAGTGGAGCATCGGCGCGGTCGAGGCGATCCCCGTCACCGATACACACTATCGTCCGCGCCGGCTCGAGGGCGACGCCGGTGCCAGGCGCATCCACGCGTTGAACCATCTCGCGCGCACGCTCGACGCCAGCGACGGCGCCAAGGGCCTGCGCTTCACACCACAGCCGGACGGCACCGGCCTCCACTGCACGAGCGCGGGCAAGGCTGCGAAAGGCGCGGTCGGAAAGCTGTGCGCGGCCTGGCGCGAGCCGCCCGCAATTCCCGCCCAGTACGCCGGCGAAATCGCCTCGTCCTGCGCGCGGTGAGAGCATTGGTGCCCGCTTCTGCTGCTCGCTGTCAGCGCCCCAGCCCTTCGCGGGCTTCTTCGGCGGTGTCGTAGAGGTGCACCGGCAGCCCCTTGTCGGCGAGCGCGGCGCTGAGCTTCATGCGCAGGAAGCCGGATGAGCCGTAGCGCGTCACGTCGAGGTAATAGGATTCCATCAGCTTCTGCACCATGGCCGAGTAGCTGTCGAACACCTCCGGCGCGATCGTCGCGCCAGAGTAGTTGATGATGGCGTAGACCTTGCGGCCGAGCGGCTTGACGATCTGCTCGACCGCGCGGCGGATGTCGCGCACGTCGCGCTCGGTCTTCACCTCGATGCGTTCGAAATCGACGAACAGCATGTTGAGCTTGGGATCGTAGCTGAGGCGGCTCGACAACGGCTGGCGCAGCAGGCGGTCACGCAGCCCCATCGCCTCCGGTTCGAAGATCGACTCATCCATCATCTCCGGATCGTCGACGATCGGCTTGAAGTCCATCAGCGCGAGAATGTCGCGGTCGATGTCGATGCCGGGCGCCACCTCGATCAGCTCGAGGCCGTCGGGACGCAGCTTGAACACGCACCGCTCCGTCACGTACAGCACCGGCTGGCCGCGCTTCGCCGCATAGGAGCCCGAGAACGTGCGGTGCTCGACCTGACGCACGAACTTCTTCGACTTGCCTTCCTTGCGGATGACGAGGCGGCCGTCGTCGAGTGCCACGTCGAGCCCGCCCGCCGTGAACGTGCCGACGAACACAACCGACTTGGCGTTCTGCGAAATGTTGATGAAGCCGCCGGCGCCAGCGAGGCGCGGCCCGAACTTCGAGACGTTGAGATTACCCTCGGCGTCAGCTTCGGCGAGGCCGAGCACGGCGATATCGAGACCGCCACCGTCGTAGAAATCGAACTGATACGGCTGGTCGACGATCGCCTGCGTGTTGGTGGCGGCGCCGAAGTTGAGTCCCGACGCCGGCACGCCACCGATGACGCCCGGCTCCGCCGTCAGCGTCAGCAGGTCGATGACACGCTCCTCCGCCGCGACACCGGCGACGCCCTCGGGCATGCCGATGCCGAGGTTCACCACCGCGTTGGGGCGCAGCTCCATCGCCGCGCGCCGCGCGATGATCTTGCGCTCGCTCATCTCCATCGGCGCAATCGAGGTCATGGGCACGCGCACCTCGCCGGAGAAGGCCGGCGAATAGGCGCACGCGAAGGTCTGCATGTGATGCTCGGGCTTCTCCGCCACCACCACGCAATCGACGAGGATGCCGGGGATCTTGACGTTGCGCGGGTTGAGGCTGCCGCGCTCGGCGATGCGCTCCACCTGCACGATGGTGATGCCGCCAGAGTTCTTCGCCGCCATGGCGATGGACAACGCTTCGAGCGTCAGCGCCTCGCGCTCCATGGTGATGTTGCCGTCGGGATCGGCGGTAGTGCCGCGCACGATGGCGACGTCGATCGGGAAGGTGCGGTAGAACAGGAACTCCTCGCCGTCGATGTCGATCAGCTTGACGAGG
>CALFEM010000009.1 GCA_937950105.1 uncultured Alphaproteobacteria bacterium
CCCAGGTAGCTCAGTTGGTAGAGCATGCGACTGAAAATCGCAGTGTCGGTGGTTCAATTCCGCCCCTGGGCACCATTTGCTTTTTAAGCCATTGTCCAAAAAAATCCGCTGGTTCTGTTCGGACCAGCCGAGCGTTGCGCATTTGGCGCCTGCCACGAAGCCGTTTTCGATACGGTCAAGCGCCGCAACCGGCGGCTGCGACGCCCATGTCAGCTCGGGTGGCAAAACTTGCGAAATTCGACAGATGCGCGATCGGCATCGAACGTGCGCCCGGTACGCCCCGACTGTCGCGCGAGGGCCGCTTGGGGCCCGGGCAAATCGCTGACTGACGGAGACGGCAGCGATATCGCCTCATGCCGCGACGGCAGCCGTGATCTCGGTCATGCGGTCGCGAGGCCGAGGCCGACCAGGGCGATGAGCGCGCCGAGCATGCGCATGGCGAACGGACTGCGGGTCAGGACCAAGCCGACGCCGAGACCGGCCATGTGCAGCAGCGAGGTCGCTGCCACGAAGCCGGCGGCGTAGCTCGCAAAGCCCGCTGCCGCCGGGATCTCGGCGCCATGCGCGTACCCGTGCATGAAGGCGAAGGCGCCGACAACGGCCGCAGAGAGCGTCAGCGGAGCACGCGCCTGCACCGCGATGGCCACACCGAGAAACACGACCGATGCGACAATCGCCAGCTCGGCCCCGGAGATCGCGACGCCATTGGCGGCCATCATGGCGCCGACCGCCATGACAGCCACGAACGTGACGGGGAGCATCCATCGAGCTGCCCCGCCCATCTGCCAGGCGAGCAGGCCGACGGCCACCATGGCCAGCAGGTGATCGAGCCCGTGCAGAGGATGCAACAGACCATCACGCAGCGCGAACGCGACGTCATGCCCGGTATGCGCGAGTGCCGGCGACGCGAGGATGATAGCCGTCAGCGCGAGCAGCGCGGTCTTTGCTGAACGATACATGATAAGGCTCCCGGAATGTTCGAACGGAGTGACGCCTGCGTGAAGCCGCGTCACCGTACCTTGATGCGCACCAGTTCCTCGCCGTGCGGATCGGTGACATGAACCGCGCAGGCGATGCACGGATCGAAGCTGTGGATGGTGCGCTGGATCTCGAGCGGCTGATCCGCCTTCGCCAGCGTGTGGCGATCCATCAGCGCGGCCTCGTACGGCCCCGGCTGTCCCTTGGGATCGCGCGGACCGGCATTCCAGGTCGAGGGAACCACCGCCTGATAGTTGTCGATCTTGCCGTTCTTGATGACGATCCAGTGCGCCAGCGCGCCGCGCGGCGCCTCCATGAAGCCGACGCCCTTGGCCTCCTTCGGCCACGTCGACGGGTCCCAGCGCTCCGGATTGTGCACCGTGACGTCGCCGCCCTTGATGTTGGCGATCAGGTTGTCGAGCCACGCCTGCATCTGGTCGGCGATGATCTTCGTCTCCAGCGTGCGCGCCGCCGTGCGACCGAGCGTCGAGAACATGGCTTCGATCGGCAGATCGAGTTTCTTCAGCGCGTAATTGGCGATGTCCTGCGTCGGCTTGTGGCCCTTGGCATAGAGCATCAGCACGCGTGCAAGCGGCCCGACCTCGACCACATTGCCTTTCCAGCGCGGCGCCTTGAGCCACGTATAGCCCTTGTCGACGTCGAGCTGATCGAACGGCGGCTTGGGGCCATCGTAGGCGAAGGCCGTCTCGCCGGCATAGGGATGCAGGCCCTTGTCCTTGCCGCCGGTGTAGTCGTACCAGGAGTGCGACACGAACTCCTGCACGTGCGCGGGATCGTTGAGATCGACCGGCTCGATGCGCTTCAGGTCACGGCCGAGGATGACGCCGGACGGGATGAGCCAGCTCGACGGATCGTCCATCCCCTTCTCGGGGAAGTCGCCGTAGGTCATGAAGTTGCCGACGCCCTCGCCGCGCTTGAACCAGTCCTTGTAGAAGGACGCGATGGCGAGCGTGTCGGGAATGTAGACCTGTTCGACGAACGCCTTCATCTTGGCGATGATGCTGCCGACTTCGAGCAGCGTGACGATGTTGGTGGCTGTCGCGGCGGAGCCACCGGCCGCACCGGTCGGGCTGGTCGAGATCGGCGCTGGTGCGCCGCCGACGAGGAAGTTCGGGTGCGGGTTCTTGCCGCCGAAGATGGCGTGAATCTTGACCACGTCGCGCTGCCACGCGAGCGCTTCGAGGTAATGCGCCACCGCCATCAGGTTGGCTTCCGGCGGCAGCTTGTACTCGGGATGCCCCCAGTAGCCGTTGGCGAAAATGCCGAGCTGCCCCTGCTCGACGAACGTCTTCACCTTTTTCTGCACGTCGGCGAAGTAGCCGGGCGACGACATTGGCCAGCTCGATATCGACTGCGCCAGTTCGCTCGTTGCCTTCGGATCGGCCTTGAGCGCGGAGACGACATCGACCCAGTCGAGCGCGTGCAGATGGTAGAAGTGCATGACGTGATCGTGCACATACTGCGCCGCGATCATGAGGTTGCGGATCAGCTGCGCGTTCTTCGGGATCTTGTACTTCAGCGCATCCTCGACCGAGCGCACCGAAGCGATGCCATGCACCAGCGTGCAGACACCGCAGATGCGCTGCGCGAAGGCCCACGCATCGCGCGGATCGCGGCCCTTGAGGATGATCTCGATACCACGCACCATGGTGCCCGAGCTGTAGGCCGCCTCGATGGCGCCCTGCTCGCTGGTCTTGGCCTCGATGCGCAAATGCCCTTCGATGCGGGTGATGGGATCGACGACGACGCGCTTCTGCATCGGAAAGCTCCTGCTCAATCGATCAAGTTGTCGGCGACGAGCTCGAGAAGGCTGTCGACCTTCTTGTCCCACTTGTACTTGTTGGCGCCGAGGTTGAGGGTGATGCGGCACTGCCCGCAGGCCGTGACGAACCGCTCGGCGTTGGCGTCTTCCACCTGACGCCGCTTCAGCTCGAAGGCGCGATAGCGGATCGGGTCGGCGCGCTTGTTGGAGACGACGCCGCCGCCACCGCCGCAACACCAGCCGACCGCACCGGCATCCGCGAGTTCCTTGAGGTCGAGCCCGAGCGCCTTCATGACGTTGCGCGGCGCCGCCAGCACGCCGCCGCGGCGGACCAGCTGACAGGGATCGTGCAGCGAGGCCGTCTGATTGATCTGCTTCAGCTTCAGCTTGCCGCTCGCCACCGCTTCATCGAGGAACTCGGTCATGTGGATGACGCGCACGGGCACCTTCTCGCCGTACCAGCGCGCCGACTCCCATCGCGCCGCACCGTAGGCGTGGCCACACTCCGGCAGGATCAGCGTGTGCGCGCCGATCTTCACCGCCGTGTCGATCATCTGCCGCGTCATCTTCTCCTGCAGCTCGATGTCGCCGTTGAGGTAGCCGATGTTCGAGGCTTCGAAGCCCTTGCTGTGATAGGTCCAGTTGTAACCCATCTTGTTCAGCACCTTGGCGGCATCCGAAAGCGCCTTGGTGTGCTCGGTCAGCTCGGCAGGCGCAACGGTGACGAGATAATCCGCGCGCTCCTTGTCGATGTTCATCGCGACGCCGCGCTCTTCGCCGGTTTCACGAATGATGTCGGCGAAGTCCTCGGCCGGTGTCGCCGGGCTGCCCCACAGCTTCGTGGTGCGATCCATCAGTTCGAGGCGATCCGGAATGAGACCGGCGGCGAACATGCCGTGGCGCGACTGCTTGACGAGGTCGGCGATGTCGATGCCCATCGGACAGGCGAGCGTGCAACGGCCGCACAGCGTGCAGCTGTCGAAGATCAGCTCCTGCCACTGCTCCAGCTCTTCGGCGGTGACGCGCGGCGCGATGCCGAGCAGGCGGAAGAGCGGCGCGAACGGCCCGACGTGGCGATGATACGCCTGCTCGAGTGGCCGCAGCTTTCGGATCGGCGTGTACTTCGGGTCGCCGGTCGTCACGAAGAAGTGGCAGGCCCCAGCGCACAGTCCGCAACGCACGCAGGCTTCGAGCTGCACCGCGTTGGTCATGGCGATGTCGCGCACGAACGCCTGCATGGCGAGATCGCGGCGGCGGGACTCTTCCGCCTGGCCCTGCGCGTCGAACGGAATGCCGGAGGTCGTAATCTGGGCGGTCATACCTCGGCCCCCCTCTGCTTGAAGCGAATGGCGGTGGTGCCGCGCGACAGCACGAACAGGAAGGCGTGCATGAGCTTGCCGAACGGGAACCAGATCAGGAACGCACACACGGTCAGGATGTGCACGGCGAGCAGCGTTTCGTAGCGGCCACCGATATGCGCGACCGCTGCGATGCCCGTCAGGACGGGCAGGAACGTCACGGCCCAGCTGACATAGTCGTCGATGCGCGAGATGAGCCGCTGCACCGGATTGGTCAGGCGATGCACGAGCGACGCCAGCAGCGATCCGGCCGTGATCACAGCGACCGCCAGCACGACGTTACTCGGCAGCGCCGGCCACGAGATGCCGAGCAGGGATTTCACGAACAGCACGTGCGGCGCGAACAACAGCACCGAGATCGCGAGCCCGATGTGGAAGACGTAGCCGTTCAGCACCGAAAACAGCGACGACTTCAGGAACGTCTTGTGCGGCCACATCTTGGCGAGAACGCCCGACGCGGCGGCGGCGAGCGGAGTCGGCGTGCCGGGACGCGCCTCGGCATCCACGCGGCGACGCTCCAGCATGAGGATGCCGATGAGGCGCCACAGCGTGCCGAGCAGGAACACGGCGATCGCGAATGTCAGCGCGGGTCCGCGCGAGAATTGGAGCAGCTCCATCGTCTCACCCCTTGTCCTTGCCGACGGAACGGTCGATCGCTTCCGTCTCGGCGAGATAGCGTTGCTGGTGGCGGCGCGCGATCCACGCTGCGGCTCCGCCCGCGGCGGCACCGGCGACGGCGGCGGCTCCGATCAGCGGGGCAGAGACGCCGGCATGCGCAGCGAGCGGCTTGTAGAAGCCGCCCTGATCCCAGAAGTGCGGTTCCGAGCAGCCGAGGCAGCCGTGGCCCGACTGGATCGGGAACGAGGTGCCGTGGTTCCACTTGAGCGTGGCGCAGGCGTTGTAGGCGATCGGTCCCTTGCAGCCGACCTTGTAGAGGCAGTAGCCCTTGCGTGCGCCCTCGTCGTCGAAGCTCTCGGCGAACAGCCCCTTGTCGTAGAACGGCCGGCGATAGCAGCGATCGTGGATGGTTTCGCCGAAGAACGCCTTCGGTCGCGCCAGATGATCGAGCTCCGGCAGTTTGCCGAACGAGAGGATGTAGGCGAGCGTGCCGGTCATCGCCTCGGGGATCGGCGGGCAGCCGGGAATGTTGATGACGGGCTTGTCCTTGACGATGTCGGTGATCGACGCCGCGCCGGTCGGGTTGGGACGCGCGTGCGGGATGCCGCCGAACGCTGCGCAGCTGCCGACGGCGACGACCGCTGCGGCATCCTTTACGGTATCCTTCAGCATCTGCAGATTGGTAATGCCGGCGATGGTCGAGTAGATGCCGTCGTCCTTCAAGGGCACCGAGCCGTCGACGACGACGATGTACTTGCCCTTGTTTTCCTTCATCGCGGCTTCGCGGGCGTGCTCGGCCGCATCCCCCGACACCGACATCAGCGTGTGGTGATAGTCGAGCGAGATGAGATCGAAGATCAGGTCTTCGAGCGTCGGGCTCGACGAGCGCGTGATCGATTCCGTGCAGCCCGTGCATTCTTGGAACGACAGCCAGATCACAGACTGGCGGCGCGCCTTCGCGAGCCCTTGCGCGATGGCCTGCGACGCACTCGCCGGGAGCGCCATCACCGACGCCAGATAGGCGGAATACTTGAGGAAGGCGCGGCGCGAGATGCCTCGTCGCGACAATGCCTCGCCGAGCGTGGCTGGCTCGTTCATGCGGCGTCCTCCGTCGTTGCGATATGCGGCGATGTCGTGTCTGCGGATGGTGCGGCGAGCATCGCGCGCAAGCGCACCAGTCCATCTCGGGCATCGTCGGGATGCGTGGCGAGAATTTCAGGCAGGCGGGTGATGACGATCTCCTCGGCGGCAACACCGCCGCTGGCGCCGAGATGGCGGACCCACCAGACGCCGGATATGGCCGTTTCCCAGATTTCACTCTGGCCTGCGACGGTGAGGAGCGCCGACACTTCACCCTGCCCGAGCTGCTGCTCGATCCCTACGCGGTCGGCATCGCTGAGCGGCAGCCCGCGCATGTCGATCGCGGTCACCTCACCGGTGGCCACAAAGCGTTCGAGCGCATCCGCGATTTCACGAAGAAGCGCGTGCATCATCCCGGTCGGGCCGTCAGGCTCCGCGCATCCCGGTACAGTGTGAGTATGCCGGGTCTGCTGCGTCATGCCGAAGCCTCCTCGGTCGCGGCGCCGTTGGTCTCCATGTCGGCGGCCTGTTCGCGCCACCGCTGCACGATCTCGAGCACCATCGCGATCGCGCCGGGAACGGCCGCGGCGACAGGCCCGGTCGGCTCGAGGCCCCATGACACAGATTGGGGTTGCACGGCGACCAGCGCCCGCAGGCGCGGGCAACGTCCGAGCATGGCAGCCGTGGCGATCAGATCGAACGCGGCGACCTCGTGGGGTGTGCGCTTCTTGCCGCCGAGTTGGGCGTCCATCGCGGCGCCTTCGAAAACGGCCAGCGTTCCGGGAGGTGCTCCGATCTCGGAGGCATCGACCAGGATCAGCCCGTCGGCGGCCTCGACATCGGGCAGGAGATTGAGTCCGATGGTGCCGCCATCGACGAAACTCACGCCGTCATGCCGAGCTGGTGACTGCTGAAGGGCGGTGACGACATGCACGCCGACACCATCATCGCTCAGCAAGGTATTGCCGAGGCCGAGCACCAAAATCGTCGCAGCGTCGGACATAGCCCCCTGCCACACAGCGATTGCGAACCTGCAGACGTGCTCATCTTCATATATTGCCATCCGACAATGACATTGATCTGGATTAAGGACGTGTGGGGGTGTTGCCCGCGAAGTGTCATGGACAAGGTTGAAGCCATTTCTCATGCGCCGTTCGACGGTGCCTGAGTCAGGAACTGAGGCAGCTCATGTGTCTCGCCGTGCCAATGCGGATCGTCGCGATCGAGGCGGGTCTCGCCCGTTGTGAGGCCAAGGGCGTTGAACGAACCGTAAACCTCATCCTGATGCAGCACGAGTCTCTGTCTCCCGGAGACCTCGTCATGGTGCATGTCGGCTATGCCATTCAGACGATGACGGAAGAGGAAGCGCGGGAGAGCTGGGATCTCATCGACGAGATGCTTGCCGAGGAGGAACGGCTGGCGCATCACGGGGCACCCGGCCGCGAGCGGGATGGCGGCCATGCATGAGCTGGCAGTCGCGCAAGGGCTAGTCATGGAGGCCGAGCGCGTGGCCGCTGCACATCGTGCTGCGCTGGTCGAGCGTATCGTCGTGCGCGTCGGGGCGCTGTCGGGCGTCGAACCCGAGTTGCTCGAACGCGCGTTTCAAATCGCCCGCGCCGGCACCTGCGCCCGGCAGGCAACGCTGGAGTTCGAGGGCGGTGACGTCGAGATTACATGCCGGTCCTGTGGCTCGCACAGCGTCGGTGTGGCACCGAACCGGCTGATCTGCGGGACGTGCGGTGGTTGGCAGGTCGATGTCACGGCCGGCGAGGATCTGCTCCTCGTGCGGCTGGAGCTGTCGGAACTGGATGCAGAAGCTGCCCTGGAAACGAGGAGCGCCTAGAGCATGTGCCAGACCTGCGGTTGCACGATCACGCCGGAGAACCGGCATCTCGTCGAGGCCGAGACGACCCTGTTCAAGGGGCCGCGCCGGCAAGGTCCATCGACGACCGTCGAGGTGCTGTCCAACCTTCTATCGGCAAACGATCGCGAGGCGGCCCACAATCGTGCGCATCTCGATCAGCACGGCATTCTCGCCATCAACCTGATGTCGTCACCGGGCTCGGGCAAGACCAGCCTGCTCGAAGCGACGATCGAGGCGCTCGGGGACAGCTGCCGGATCGCCGTCATCGAGGGCGATCTGGCGACCGAGAACGATGCCGCCCGCATCCGCGCCAAGGGTGTTCCTGCCATCCAGATCACCACCGGGCAGGCCTGCCATCTCGATGCCCACATGGTGCACGGCGCCCTCCACCAGCTCGACCTCACAGCCATCGACGTGCTGTTCATCGAAAATGTCGGCAACCTCGTCTGCCCGGCGAGCTTCGACCTCGGGCATCATCTGAACGTGACGCTGCTCTCGGTCACCGAAGGCGACGACAAGCCGGCGAAGTACCCCGTCATGTTCCGCGTCGCCGATCTCGTGCTGTTGACGAAAGCTGACCTGCTCGACGTCCTCGGAGACGATTTCAAGGTCGAGGCAGCCATACGCCACGTGCGCGAACTCGCCAACGCTGCGCCCGTGCTCACCGTCTCCACGCGCCGGACGGACGGTATCCGCGCCTTCATCGACTGGATTCGAGATCAACGCGCGGCCCGCAAGAGCGGAGCGCAGCAGCGCCCGCGCATCGTCCGCGACGAGTTGACGGCCGGTCGAGGCGCGGTGGCTCATCCATGAGCGTTACCGGCGAGACTGCACGCGACTGGCTGGAGCGTATCCGCGCCCTCGACATCGCTTCGCCCGTGCGCATCATGAACGTGTGCGGCGGTCATGAGCGAACCATCGCCATGGCCGGGCTTCGTAGCGCACTCCCCCCGCAGATCGAGCTGATCGCAGGTCCCGGCTGTCCGGTCTGCGTTTGCCCCGAGGAGGACATCCACGACGCCATCGCCCTGAGCTTGCGCAAGGGCGTCACCGTCGTTGCCTTCGGCGATATGCTGCGGGTTCCGGCCAACGTCCCCAAATCGCAGCCGCGTTCGCTCGATCAGGCGCGCGCCGCCGGCGGCAGCGTTCGTCCGATCGCGTCACCGTCCGACGCCGTGCGCATCGCGCACGAGTTACCCGGCCAGCAGGTCGTCTTCTTCGCC
>CALFEM010000010.1 GCA_937950105.1 uncultured Alphaproteobacteria bacterium
CGACCACCGAGATCTACACTCTTTCCCTACACGACGCTCTTCCGATCTATCCACGATACGAATCTGCTGCGGTGCATTTGCCCTCCGCCGGCTCACATGCAGGGCAATGATCGCAAAGGCGCGTTAACGTCCCATTTCATGCCCGCAACGAAGGCGCGGGCCATTCGAGCCAACTGTCACAGGGCGTCGCTGCGTCTCACGCCGCCTTCGAGCCCTTGCCCGCGAGCGACGCGAGTTCACTCACGAATGCCCTGACACCCTTCAGCCGCTGTTCGGCCTTGTCCCAGTCGGCCTTGAACACCAGCTTCTGGTCGGGTTGCAGCTTCAAGAGGCCGCGCGATTTCTGGATGAAGTCGACAAGGCCCGTGGCGTTGACGAACGCACCTTTGCGGAAGGTGACGACAGCACCCTTCGGTCCCGCGTCGACCTTGGCGATTCCCGCCTGCCGGCAGAAGCCCTTGATCTCCATCACGTCGAGCAGATGCTTGACCTCGACCGGCAGTGCGCCGAAGCGGTCCACCAGCTCGGCGGCGAAGCTGTCGATGTCGGCGCGATCCTCGAGCCCCGACAGACGGCGATAGAGGCCGAGCCGCAACTGCAGATCGGTGACGTAGGTTTCGGGGATGAGGATGGAGGTACCGAGCGCGATCTCCGGCGTCCACTGCTCCTCGACGCGGCCAAGGTCGCCGCCCTTCATGGCCTGCACCGCCTCTTCCAGCATCGACTGGTAGAGTTCGAAGCCGACTTCGCGAATGTGCCCGCTCTGCTCCTGTCCCAAGAGGTTGCCGGCGCCGCGAATATCGAGATCGTGGCTGGCGAGGCTGAAGCCGGCGCCGAGCGTATCGAGCGAATGCAGCACCTTGAGACGCTTCTCCGCGCCTTCGGTCAGGGCCTGGTTCGGTGGTGTCGTGAAGTAGGCATAGGCCCGCGCTTTCGAGCGCCCGACGCGGCCGCGCAACTGATAGAGCTGGGCGAGGCCGAACATGTCGGCGCGATGCACGATCAGCGTGTTGGCGTTCGGCACGTCGAGACCACTCTCGACGATCGCTGTCGACAGCAGCACGTCGTACTGGCCCTCGTAGAACGCGGTCATCACGTCCTCGAGCTCGGTCGGCGACAGTTGCCCGTGCGCGCGCGCGACCTTCAGCTCCGGCACCGCCTCGGCGAGGAACGTCGCCACGTCGTCGAGGTCTGCGATGCGCGGCACGACGTAGAACGATTGACCGCCGCGGAACCGCTCGCGCCTGAGAGCTTCGCGCAGGATCACCGGATCGAACGGCGAGATGTAGGTTCTGACCGCGAGGCGATCCACCGGCGGCGTCGTGATCAGCGACAACTCGCGCACGCCGGTCAGCGCCAGTTGCAGCGTGCGCGGGATCGGCGTCGCCGACAGCGTCAGCACGTGCACATCCTCGCGCAACTGCTTCAGGCGCTCCTTGTGGGTGACGCCGAAATGCTGCTCCTCGTCGATGATCAGCAGGCCGAGCCGCGCGAACTCGATCTGCTTGCCGAGCAGCGCGTGCGTGCCGACGACGATGTCGATCTGGCCGCTCTTGAGGCCCGCCTTCACGTCGATCAGCTCCTTGCCGCCGACGAGGCGCGATGCCTGCGCGACGCGGACAGGAAGCCCGTGGAAGCGCTCCGAGAAGGTGCGGAAATGCTGGCGCGCGAGCAGTGTCGTCGGCACCACCACGGCGACTTGCAGACCGTTGATGGCCGCGACGAACGCGGCGCGGATCGCGACCTCGGTCTTGCCGAAGCCGACGTCGCCGCAGACGAGACGGTCCATCGGCCGTCCGGCGCCGAGGTCTTCAATCACCGCGTCGATGCTTGCGGCCTGATCCTCGGTTTCCTCGTAGGGGAAGCGCGCGACGAACTCGTCGTAGGTCCCGGTCGGCGGCGCCAGCGCGGGCGCTTCCTTCAACAGGCGCAGCGCGGCGATCTTGATCAACTCGCCGGCGATCTCCTGCAGGCGTTTCGTCAACCGTGCCTTGCGCGACTGCCAGGCGACGCCGCCGAGCTTGTCGAGCTGCGCGGTGCCGTCGTCGGTGCCGTAGCGCGACAGGAGCTCGATGTTCTCCACGGGAAGGAACAGCTTGTCGCCGCCGTGATAGGTGATCTCGAGACAGTCGTGCGGCGCGCCGAGCGCAGTGATGGTCTTCAATCCCGCGAAACGCCCGATGCCGTGATCGGCGTGGACGACGAGATCGCCGACCGAGAGGCTGGTCGCCTCGGTCAGCACGTCCATCGCCTTTTTCGACTTGCGGCGCGGGCGCACCAGACGATCACCGAGGATGTCCTGCTCGGCGACGAGCGCGATCTCCGGCGTCTCGAAGCCCTGCTCGACACCGACCACGGCGAGCGCGGTCGCGCCTTCGGGCAGCGCGCGGACTTCGTCGAGGCTCTCCACCTTGCGCATGTCGTCGAGGCCGTGATCCGCCAGCAGTGTGGCGAGCCGTTCGCGCGCGCCATTGGTCCACGAGGCCACGACGACGCGGCGCTTGCCGGCCTGCAGCTTGCGGATGTGCGCGATCACCGCGTCGAACACGTTGACATCGGCAGCTTGCCGCTCCGGCGCGAACGAGCGGCCCGTGCGTCCGCCCCAGGCGCGCACGTTGGCGCTGCCGGCCTCGTCGAAAGGTGTCAG
>CALFEM010000011.1 GCA_937950105.1 uncultured Alphaproteobacteria bacterium
CCAGGGCGGCGCCATCGACCTCGCCGGCATCGAGGTTCCGGTCAAGATCACCGGTCCGTGGGATCGGCCGCAATATACGCCCGACCTGTCGAAAATCGACGCCGGGCAGGCGGTGAAAGCCGTGGAGCAGATCGGCAAGAACCTCAAGGGCAAGAACGCCGACGAGATCGTCGACGACCTTTTCGGCAAGGGCTCGAAAGAGAGCGAGAAGGCCAAGAAGTTCATCGACAAGCTGTTTCGCTGACGGCCTAACCGGAGCCGACGGGCACCGCCCCGCCCCCCATTTCTCCGCGTAATTCGCGCCGACGATGATGTACCGTGCCGCGCTGAGCCCGTTCTGCTTTCCGCCATGCCTGTGTTGCGGCAGCACCCGAGTGACCGGGTGTACCCGAAGCCGATTTTGCTTTTTCGCGAATTAACCTGTTGTTTACGAAGCGAGCGCCAATCTGCGCAATGCGGCGCATCATGCGTACAAATCCGCCGCGAGAGACCGCTCAATCACCGGCGAAAAGATTTCCCTGGCGGGAGATTGTGTTTTTTCGCGAATAACGGCAATCGTTACCAATTATGAAAGACCTGCGAGGCCGGTTGTAATGGAAATGGCCACAGCCATCGGATTTGACATGACGCCGTCGGCGCTCGCGCTGATCGGTGCCGGTCTTGTCGCGATGTGGCTCGGCCGGCCGACGAGCCTGACCGCCGCCAGCGGACCATCGACACTGCTCGGCTCCCGCCCGCTGATGGCCGGGCCGGCCGAGGCTCTCCGCCGCCTGCTCGCCGCACTGACCGCCGCCATGGGTCGCAGCCCATCTGCCGCCATTCCGCAGCGGTCAGCCGTCGCCGCATCTCCCAGCACCACCACGGCACCGAAAGCCGGGTCGCTCCGCGTCAGCCGCCGCAAGAGCGCCGCCCGCGCCATTCCTGTTGCACCACTCACCGCGCGTCTGCCGCTCGACCAGCAGTGGAGCCGCGTCGAGAACCGGCTTGCAGCGACCGTCGAGCGCGCCGGCACGGCCGCCCGCTGCCACAACGAGGCCCAGCGCCAGCTCGACAGCGCCGACTATGTGCTCGAGCAGCTTCGGCGCGAGCTGGAACTGACCCGGCGCGCCCCTGCACGGACCGCGGTCCATGCCATGACGATCCGGCCGCGCCCGGCGCCGCCCGTCCTGTCTGCCGCTGCGTGAGCTGATCCAGGGCGCCGGCAAGCGACGCGAAGAAGCGGTAACGATCGCCGCGCAAGTCTGGTATTGACGGGTCGACTTCGGCTAAAGTCGTAGAATGCGCCGGAGCATGTGCTTCGCACGAGACGCGCCGCGACCACAACGAGCCCCTATGCAAAACAAGAAACGCGACAAAAATCATAGGAATATCCGCAGTGCGACCGTAACCGCCGTGTCTTACCCGGCGGCGCGGCCTCAGAACAGCGCCGGCATCGCCGCGCACGTCTGGCACGGCTGAGCCATGGCGCTGACGCAAGCCAGATCGATGACGGCGGACGCGACCGCCCGCACCAAGTTGGTCATCGCCGACAGGAACCCTGTCGTGCGCGCCGGACTTCAAGACTTCCTGTCGCGCGACGGCCGCTACGACGTCGAGCCGGCGGTTGCCAGCGGCGGCGAGCTGATCGGCCTCGCCGAAAGCAGCGGCACGGTCATCGCCGTAATCGGCTGGCAACTGCCCGACATGAGCGCCTGCGACCTGCTGGCGACGGTGAAGCGCCGCCAGCTCGCCATCCGTATCGTCATCTACGCCAGCGAGGACAGCCCGGACATCCTGCGCCAGGCCATTCGTTCCGGCGCGTGGGGGTTCATCTCGCGCAACGACGATCCGGCCCTGCTGCTCGAGACGCTGGCCAGCGTGGCGCGCGGGCGCCTGTCGCTGCCCTACGTCGATATCGAACGCATCACGCACGATCCGATCGATGTGCTGACGCGGCGCGAAAAAGAGTTGCTGGCCGCACTGGCGCAGGGATGGACCAACCTGCAGATCGGCGCGCGTTTCGGTATTTCCGGTAATACGGTGAAATATCACCTCAAGAATTTGTACGACAAGCTCGGCGTCAAGAACCGCGCCATGGCGGTTGCTTTGTACGTCGCCTCGACCAGCGGCGGAATGCCCGCAGTGCCGCTTCCGGTCGAAAACGACGAGGAAGATTGGCGCTGAGCCGTCACCGCCGCCGATCGTTGGCCGACTGCGGTCACGCACGGCTCGTCATCGGTTGGCGCGACGTCCGATAGCCCTCCGAAATGCTCAGCCTTCGTCTTCGGTTGAAATTGAATAACCAAATAATTTCAGCAGAAAATCCGAAAATCGAACAATGCTCAATCTGGCGGTAAGGAGTTTGCGCCAAGCTCAATCCCATCGACTGAATGACAGCATTTACAGGGGTTGCTTGTGCTGCATCACATCCTGTTTTGCCTCGACGAGATCGAGGCCGAAGTTGCATCCACCGCATTGACACAGGGCACGCGGGCCTGTCTCGACAGCCACGTCACGGCGATGCGTCTGCTGGTGGCCGCCACGCTCGGGCCGCAAGCGCCGGACGCCGACAACCTGTCCTTGATCCGGGGCATCGACGCCATCACCGAGGAGCACCTCAAGGCGCGCGGCATCCGCACCTTTGCCGAGATCGCAGCATGGACGGCCAGCGACATCGCCGCCATGAAGAGCGAATTGATTGCGCCTCGGCGCATCTCCAGCGAGGGCTGGATCGAGCAGGCCGCCATACTGGCGACCGGAGCTACAACCGCTCACGCTCGCCGGCTCTCGCGTCGCGACAGACCAGAGGAGTCGGTTGCGGCCGATGCCACGCCTCACACCATCGCCGCCAGAAGCGAGATCGTTCTGGCGCCCATCACAGCTGAAACCGCAAACACCCCGAGATCGGAAGAGCACACGTCCGAACTCCAGTCACTTAGG
>CALFEM010000012.1 GCA_937950105.1 uncultured Alphaproteobacteria bacterium
GAGATGCCTAAGTGACTGGAGTTCAGACGTGTGCTCTTCCGATCTGCATGAAGGTCGAGCGCGACATTGAAACGGGCGTGATCGAGATCGCGCCACTCGCCTTCATGCGCGGCCGCACGCTGGCCAATGCGTTCGTCATCCTCGACGAGGCGCAGAACACCACCAGCATGCAGATGAAGATGTTTCTCACCCGCCTTGGCGAGAACGCCAAGATGGTGGTGACGGGCGATCCTTCGCAGATCGACCTGCCGCCCGGCATGACGTCGGGTCTCGAGGAAGCGGTGCGACTGCTCAAGGGCGTCGAGGGCATCGAGGCGATCCGTTTCGCCACCGCCGATGTCGTGCGCCGCGATCTCGTGGCCCGCATCGTCGAGGCGTACGAGAAGCCGGGCGACAAGCCGAAGCCGGGCAGCACGACATGACACCGCCACGGCCTTCGACGACTCATGCTTCGCCACCGCCGGCCGCTTCCGACGGGGCCGCGCCGGTGGAGCCGGACCGATCTCGCATCGCCGTCGACCTCGTGGAGGACGGCGGCGACTGGAGTGGGTTCGGAGACATCGAAACGCTTGTCCTCACGGCCGCGCATGCGGTGGCTGAAGAGCCTGCCGTCGCGCGGCGACTGCCGGACGAGTATTGCGAGGCCGTCATCGTGCTGTCGGCGGACGCCGAGGTGGCGCGGCTCAACGGCCAGTATCGAGCAAAACCGAATCCGACCAACGTGCTGTCGTTTCCGGCGCCGCGCGGTACGCCGGCGGCGAGCGTTGCCGATGCCGTAGCGCTTGGTGACGTCGTGCTGGCCGACGGCGTCGTGCGCGCCGAGGCGGCCGGCGGCGGTGTGCCTCTGGCTCATCATCTGCAGCATCTCGTCGTGCACGGCCTGCTGCATCTCGCCGGCTACGATCACCTGACGACGGCCGAGGCCGAAGAGATGGAATCTCTGGAAACGGCCATCCTCGCCCGTCTCGGCGTGTCCGACCCTTATGCAGGCAGCGATCCGGTCGAGACTTGAGGCGCACGTCGCCCTGGGCTGCCGCCCTTTCAGCAACCGAAGAAGATTATGGCTACCGATATCAGCACGCCAAAGACCTCCGATACATCGCAACCGGCAGAGGACGCCGCGCGTGCCGGCCTGCTGGGCTGGCTGACGGCGCTACCGGCGCGCCTCGGCCTGCAGGGTTCGCAGACGCTGCGCGATACGCTGGAGAGCGCGCTGAAAGAGGGTGAGACCGGCGCCATGACGGCGGCCTTCACCAGCGACGAGCGGCGCATGCTGCTGCGGCTGCTCCGGTTCGGCGCCAGCCGCGTCGTCGACATCATGGTGCCGCGCGCCGACATCATCGCGCTGGACGAAAGCGACGCGATCTACGAGCTGCTCGAGCGGTTCAAGGAGGCGGGCGTCTCGCGCATCCCGGTGTTCCACGACACGCTCGACGATCCGCGCGGCATGGTGCACGTCAAGGACCTGTTCGGCTGGATCGTCGAGCGCGCGCGCGAGGCGGCGTCGGCGAACGCAAGTTCGGGTGGTGCGCCTGCGCAGCCCGCCCCGGACGCGATCGAGCCGCAGATGGCCGCCGTCGACGTGCCGCTGGATTTCTCCGGGATCGATCTGTCCGCCAGCATCGCCAGCACGAAGATCCGGCGCACGGTGCTCTACGTGCCGCCGTCGATGCCGGCGATGAACCTGCTCATTCGCATGCAGTCGACGCGCATCCACATGGCGCTGGTCGTCGACGAGTACGGCGGCACCGACGGGCTCGTCACCATCGAGGATCTCGTCGAGCAGATCGTCGGCGACATCGAGGATGAGCACGACGAGGACGAAGACGCGCACATCAGTCAGGACGCCAAACTCGGCCTGCTGGCTGCGGCGCGCACGCCGGTCGGTGAACTCGAGGAGCACCTCGGCATCAAGCTGCTCACCGAGGACGAGGCGGAGGAGATCGATACGCTCGGCGGACTCGTGTTCCACATCCTCGGGCGCGTGCCGGTGCGCGGCGAGATCGTGCGCCATGCTACCGGAGTCGAGTTCGAAGTGCTGGACGCCGATCCGCGCCGCGTGAAGAAGCTCAAGATCCATCCGCCGAAGTCCGCGGCCGATGCTGCGGGCGCCGCGTGAACCTGCCCCTCCGCTGATGGGAGAGCGATCCATGACGCGAGAGGCTCCGCAGCAGCGCGTGGCTTCCATTGCCGCAGGTGATCGCGTCATTGCCATGGCCGGGGCCCTGCGTGCGAGGGTTCTGCGCGCTTCCCCGGTTTGGCGGGCGTTGCTGGCATTCGCCGCGGGTGCGATCAGCGTGCTCGCGCTGGCGCCGTTTTTCCTCTGGCCGGTGCTGTTTTTGACGCTGCCGCTGCTGGTCTGGCTGATCGATGCGGCCGGTGACGAAAGACTGGAGGACGCTGCGGAGAGGAGCCGCAGCCGCGTGCTGCGTCGCGCGGGTCTGGCCGGCTGGCTGTTCGGCTTCGGCTATTTCGTGTTGGGGTTGTTCTGGGTCGGC
>CALFEM010000013.1 GCA_937950105.1 uncultured Alphaproteobacteria bacterium
ACGAGCGCCTCGCCACACTCGAAACGCACTTCGACACCGTCAGCGAGACGCTCATCATCCGTCAGGGCGGGCAGGAGGTCGCGCGCGGGCAGCTCACCACCGAACCGGGCCGCGCCACGATCGAACACTTCCTCGCCGGCTACATGAAGGCCGATCTGCGCGGCGCCCCGCACATCGTCCGGGCGCCCGGTCACAGCTTTTCGGACGTGCGCCAGAAGTGCGTGCATATCGTCAACCTCGCCAGCGTGCGCGAGCTGGAGCGCGTTGCCGGGCGCGCGATCGATCCGCTGCGCTTCCGTCCCAACATCGTCATCGACGATGCCGAGCCGTGGGCCGAGTTCTCATGGGTCGACAAGCACATCTCGATCGGCCCGGCGCGACTCGACGTCTTCACCCGCACGCAGCGTTGCGCGGCGACCGAGGTCGAGCCCGCCACCGGCGCCCGCAACCTGTCGCTGCCGGCCCTGCTGCTGCGGACCTACGGGCACACAGATTTCGGCATCTACGCCACGGTCAGCGACGGCGGCACGGTGCGCCCGGGCGATGCGATCACCGCATCCTGAGCGGCCAGCCCGCGCCGTCCACGCGAGCCTTGCAGAAACGCAAAACCCGCCGGATACCGGCGGGTTTTGTCTATTTCATCGTCGGGACGCCGACAGAACCCGATCACTCGGCGCTGTCGTCGGCCGTAGCGACCGGCTCGGCGGGGGCGGGCTGGGCCGCCGCGCCCTCTTCGACCGGGCCTTCGCGGCGCGGACGGCGCACCGGACGGCGCAGAAACTCCGGCTGCTCGCTGCCGGCGCCGAACTGATCGCGGCGCGGGCGCTGCTGCTGGGGTTCGCGGCGCGGGCTCGCCTCGCCGCGCGGCTCGCGCGGTTCAATGCGCTCCGGACGGTTGTCCTGCCGGGCCTCGGGACGCGCCTCGGCGCGCTCGGTCCGCTCGGGGCGATGGTCCTGCCTCACGTCGCTGCGGCCCTCCGAACGCCCACCTTCGGCACGGCCCTCAGCCCGATTGTCATGCCGGGGCTCGCGCGGCTCGCGTGGCTCGAAGCTGCCGCCTTCCTGCGGCTGTGGCGGACGGCGCTCGAAGCGCTCCTGGCGGTCCTGACGGAACTCACCGCGCGGCTGCCCATGCTGGGAATGCTCGCCGTCGCGACCATTGCCGCCCTGACCGTGATGGCGGTTGCGCGAATGGTAGTCGTTACGACGGCCCTCGTTGCGGTTGTCGCGATGGCCGCCTTCGTGGCGCGGATTGCGGTACTCGTTGCGGTTTTCGCGATCGCGATTGTCCTGACGGCCGCCGCCCTCGTGGCGCTGCTGCGGCTCGAAGCCGCGCACCGACGGCTGCGGCTCGTTCGCGCCGATCACCGGCTGCTGGCCCATGCCGCCGACCGCGTCGTTACCGCCGCTGGTGTCGTCACCATCCTCGTCGAACTCGTCGCCGTCGATGAAGTCGCCACTCATCTGCGGGCGGCGCACCATGGCCACGCCCGGATCGCCGCCTTGCTGCAGCTGCTGCTCGCGGTAGGCCATGATGATGCGGTTGTAGTGCTCGGCGTGCTGGAGATAATTCTCCGCCAGCACCGGATCGCCCGACGACTGGGCATCGCGCGCAAGTGCAATGTACTTCTCGGCGATATGCGAGGGGGTGCCACGGATTTTGACGTCCGGCCCGTTGCTCTCGAAGCTGCGCGTCAGCGGATTCTGGCCCTTGCGGTGGTTGTTATTGTTGTTGTTCCGCCCGCGACCACGACGGTTCTGCTGTCCCTGCCTCATGGGCTCCCGATCTCGATAGTTGTGATACGTGCAAATTTCTTCGGCTCGCTGTCGCCGAGCCCGGCCGCCCTTCCGCGCCGGCGCCGCCAAACCGCAGCGGCCGGTGCGCCGAAGGGCGCGAATGTTCCGCAAATGTGAGCCGGGAAAGCTAGCTCTTCCCAGTTCCCATCAAACGAGCGTGGCAGCACACGACAAGTGCGCTCGTACGTCCGTCATTCACCACGCTCGACAGATCATCGAACATTCAATCGGAGAAGGTCGTGCGACGAAGAGGGCAGCCGCTTCCGGCGCCGTACCGCGTAGCCTCCTCGCGGAGGATGTTCGCGAAAACTCGATCGTCGCGTCGCCGAGCAACTTGCGGCCCATGGCACCGCAACGGTGCCTTTGGCGCGCTGTCGCAATCTTTGCGCTCGCCTATGGACTTCAAGACTAGCCCCTTCGGCGCGGAATTCCAAGCCCTATTCGCGGCCGGCATGTATCTGTGGCCGGAACGCTACAACCCGGCGGTGGCCGGCGAGGTCGTCCCGCGTCCGTAACTCCCCGGTCCCGTGACGCTCCAGCAGGAGCCGGGCGACGGCATCGGCCTGCCCGGCCCCGACCTCCAGCACCATCCAGCCGCCCGGCCCGATCAGGGCCGACAGCCCTCCCAGCGCACGATAGGCGTCGAGCCCGTCTGCCCCCCCGTCGAGAGCCAGGCGCGGGTCGAACTTGCGCACCTCGGGCTCGAGACCGTCGATCTCGGCACTGGCAATGTAGGGTGGGTTCGACACGATCAGATCGAACAGACCGAAGGCGCCGAGACGATCGCGGTCGGCCATGTCGCAATGCATCGCCCGTAGCCGGTCGGCAACTCCGTGACGGGCCGCGTTGGCCGTGGCGGTCGCGAGGGCATCGGCGCTGAGGTCGATGGCGACGGCCGTCGCGCGCGGCACTTCGGCGAGCAGGGTGACGGCGATCGCGCCAGTTCCGGTACCCGCGTCGAGCAGGCGCAGCGGCCGGTCGGCCAGTTCTCCCTCACGGATCAGATCGAGCGTCATCTCTATAAGAATCTCAGTATCGGCGCGCGGATCGAGCGTACCGGGCGAGAGTGCGAAGATCCGGCCGAAGAATTCCCGCTCGCCGGCGATGCGGGACAGCGGCTCGTGGCCGGCGCGACGCGTGGTCCAGCGCTCGATCCGCTCCCGCATTGCGGTGTCCACCGGAAGCTCCGGCCGGGTCACGAGATCGAGCGCGGCACAAGCCCCCGCCTGCACCAGCAGCCGGCGCGCTTCGGCGAGCGGCTCGGCAATGCCCGCATCGCGCAACGCCTGCGCCACGCGCCGCACAGTTGACCCGAGCGTGCCCGCGGCGTCTGGCGCGCCTGCGGCCTGCGCGGTCTCGCCCTCACGCTCCGGCATGCTGCGCCATGTCGGCGAGCAGACCCGCCTGATGGTCGGTGACGAGCGCGTCGATCAGTTCGTCGAGTGCCTGACCGTCCATCACCGCGTCGAGCTTGTGCAGCGTCATGTTGATGCGGTGGTCGGTCACGCGGCCCTGCGGGAAGTTGTAGGTGCGGATGCGCTCGGAGCGGTCGC
>CALFEM010000014.1 GCA_937950105.1 uncultured Alphaproteobacteria bacterium
GACTGGAGTTCAGACGTGTGCTCTTCCGATCTTCGCCGGCGGCTCCCGCCGCGCCACCCGGCAAGGGCGGCTGATGCCGACGCGCGGCGCGTACCATGACTGACGATCGCCACAAGGTGCCACATCCGCTGCTCGCCCGTGCGACCTGGCTCACCGGCAAGCAGACGCAGCGTGTGCTCGCCGCCCTCGCGGCGGAAGGGCACGGAGCGCGCGCTGTGGGAGGCGCCGTTCGCAACACGCTGCTCGGCTTTTCCGTCGTCGACGTCGACATCGCCACCGATGCGCTTCCTGAACAGGTGATGTCCCTCGCCGCCCGCGCCGGGTTGAAGTCGATCCCGACCGGCATTGCGCACGGTACGGTGACGGTGATCGCCGGCGGGCAACCGTATGAAGTGACGACGCTGCGCCGCGACGTCGAGACGCATGGCCGGCACGCGACCGTCGCCTTCACGGACGACTGGCGCGCCGACGCCGACCGGCGCGACTTCACCATGAACGCGCTCTATTGCGACGCGCAGGGTGTGCTGTTCGATCCGGTCGGCGGCCTCGTCGATCTCGAGCGCCGGCGCGTGCGCTTCATCGGCGACGCTCATGCGCGCATCCGCGAGGATTACCTTCGCATCCTGCGCTTCTTCCGGTTCTCGGCCGAGTATGGCGAGGGCATCGTCGACGCCGTCGGCCTCGAGGCCTGCATTGCCGAGCAGGAGGGTCTCAGCCAACTCTCGGCAGAACGCGTTCGCACCGAGCTGCTGCGCCTGCTGGTGGCGCGCCACGTGCGCAAGGTCATCGACGTGTTGAGCGCGACGGGGCTCCTCGCGCTGCTGCTCGGTGGCATGACAGATGTGCGCGCCTTCCACCGGCTGCACGACATCGGCCGCGTGCTGTCGGCTGACGAATCGGTCTGCTCGTCGAAAGCGATCGACCACGAGCCCGCGCCGCAGCTTTCGTCGGCTTATGCGCATCTCGAACGGTCGGAGTGCGTCGACGCCCTGCTTGGTCTCGCTGCGCTGGCTGTGAGCGCGCCGGAGGACGGCGAACGTCTCATGCAGCGGCTCAGATTGTCGCGAGAGGAAGCGTCGCGCCTCGTCGGACTGGCCTCGGCGGCGCGCGCGTGGGGCCGGGTGACAGGCGGCCGAGGCTTGGAACCGGACGTCCTCGTCTATCGTCACGGGCGCACGCTCGCGGCCGATGCCCTGAAGCTCGCCTGGGCGCGGAGCAGCGAAGCCGTGACCTATCCGGGCTGGCGGGCTGCGGCGCGATCGGTCGCCCGCGCGCCGGAAAGGAAGCTGCCGTTCAGCGGCGCCGACGTGGTGGCGCTGGGCGTCGCACCCGGTCCGCGCGTCGGGGATGTGTTGCGTGCGTTCGAGGCGTGGTGGATCGAGGCGTGCTTTCCGGAGGACGAGCGCGGTAACCACGCGATGCTGGAGCAACTCGCGCAATCGGGAAACATGGTTTCCAAAGCGTGAATTTTGCTTTCCCGCCGGGTTGCGGCGGCCTTATGCTGGCGCTCTGTACCGCAGCGTAAGAGCGTCCCCGTGTCCGACCGTCCGCCAAGCCTCGCCGAGCTTCGCCGCCAATCGCGCCGCTTCACGGAGCTGGCGTTCGCCCTCATGGCGCTCGCCGCCTTGGCCGTCGGCCTCGCCGTGCATCACCTGGCGCTGCCCGTCGCGCTCGGCCTCGACGACGAGGCCCGCCGCGTCATCGTGTCGAGCTTCGTCGGCCTCGCCGCGTTCGATGCGCTGCTTCTGATCGTCTGGGAGCGGCTGAGCACCGCGGTTGCCGGCCGCGGCTGAAGCCCGGCGCACCGGCCGGTGTTCGAACCGTTACTTCTTCGCGCGAAACGCTTGCCAGTGCTGGGGGATGGTGCTATCGGGACCGCCTCGGGGCCGTCATGGCCCCGTTGCCGTCCCGGCCGGGGTTCAACCCGAGGGGCGGTTCGCTGCCACGACACCGTGGTGACGAACACCGGCATGCCGGTATGGGTAGATCGGAAGAGCACACGTCTGAACTCCAGTCACTTAGGCATCTCGTA
>CALFEM010000015.1 GCA_937950105.1 uncultured Alphaproteobacteria bacterium
GCGCCGCGCGATCACGTGCAGCACGGTCGTGTGGCCGGTGCGTGTCGCGGGCGTTGCCTCGTCGACGGCATAGGCGGCGACCACGTCGTCGAGTTTGAACGGCGTCGTACGTTCGAGATCGAGCGCCAGGATGCGGCCCGCATCACGCAACGCCGCGTCGGGCAGCTCTACCCGGCGCACCAGGCATTGATGCGGTGCGAGGCGCACGGCAACACGCGGCCGACGGCGTGCAGCGGCCAGGCGGTCGAGTTCATCCGTGAGGGCGGTACCGTCGCCCGCCGACCCGGTCGCGACACAGCGCGTGCGCCCTGCGGCTTCGTCGAGCAACCGCGTTCCCGCCGCACCGTAGGCGAGAACCAGCCAGCGACCGCGCGGGCGGACTTCGCCGCGCGCCCGGTCACCGGGCAGCATGGCGGCGAGTTCTTCGCCCCACCACTCGGTGAACCGGCTCAAGGGGCCGCCCTTCACGCCTGCGATGGACAAGACGCACTCCGGCCACAGAGGAATCCACGTGCGGACAGCGCGAAGCCGGCTTTACCAAGGCAACCGGTTCGCGCCGGCCCGACATCGAACCATCCTAGCTCATGCTATGATAGCATCGTCGCACGTCGCCAGTTGTTCGTTAAGTCGCGTTGCTGTGGTGCCGATGGCAAGGATCGACCAGCCGGATCGCACGCCTCCCGCCGCGGGTACGCCCGGGTTCGCCGAACGCTTTGCCGCGCACCTGCTGGCGAAGGGCGTCATCGACGAAGTGACGCTACAGCGCGCACAGCGTGCCATGCGCGACAGCGGCGAGCGCCTCGACATCGTGCTGACGCGCCTCGGTCTGCTCGGCGAAGCCGAGACGACACGCGAGCTTGCGGCGATGCTCGGCCAGCCGCTCGCCGCTGCCAGCGATTTCCCGGCGGCACCGCTGCCGCTCGAGGGCATCGATGCCGCCTTTCTCGTGCGCAACGGCATGCTGCCGCTGCGCGAGGCCGGCGATGCGGTCGAAGTCGCGATCGCCGATCCGCTCGCGACGGAGCTCGCCGCCGCCCTCGCCTATCGTCTCGGCCGCCCCGTCCGCACCCTGGTCGCCCCGCCCTCCGACATCGGCCACGCGCTGAGCCGCCTCTATACGGCCGCTCGCTCGACCAACGATGGCAGCGCCACGGCGAACGGCGAGACGCAAGCGCGGGCGAGCGAGGACGATGTCCGCCGGCTCGCCGATCTCGCCAGCGAGGCGCCCGTCATTCGCCTCGTCCACGATCTGATCGCCCGCGCCGTCGATGCACGCGCGTCCGACATCCACATCGAACCGACCGGCGACGGGCTGGTCGTGCGCCAGCGTATCGACGGATTGCTGCAGACGCCCGAGCGGCTGCCGATCGAATTCGCTGCGGCGATCGTCTCGCGCGTCAAGATCATGGCGCGCCTCGACATCGCCGAGCGGCGCCTGCCGCAGGACGGTCGCGTCAAGGCCAACGTGCGCGGACGCGACATCGATCTGCGTATCTCGACCATGCCGACACTCAAGGGCGAAAGCGTCGTGATGCGCATCCTCGACCGCTCGTCGGTGGCGCTCGACTTCGCAACGCTCGGCTTCTCGGGCGCATTGCTCGATACGCTGATGCGGCTGCTCGACGAGCCGAACGGCTTGCTGCTCGTGACGGGGCCGACCGGCAGCGGCAAGTCGACGACGCTCTATGCCGCCCTCGACCGGCTGAACCAACCGTTCCGCAAGACCTTCACGGTGGAAGACCCGGTCGAATATCAACTCGCGGGCGCCGCACAGGTGCAGGTGCAGCCGCGCATCGGGCTCGACTTCGCGGCGGCGCTGCGCTCGATTCTGCGCCAGGACCCCGACATCATCATGGTCGGCGAAATCCGCGACATCGAAACCGCGGAGATGGCTGTGCAGGCGGCGCTGACGGGGCATCTCGTGTTGTCGACGCTGCACACCAACAGCGCCGCCGCGTCCATCCCGCGCCTGATCGACATGGGAGTCGACGATTACCTGATCGCCTCGACGCTGAAGGGCATCCTCGCGCAGCGTCTGGTGCGCCGGCTCTGCCCGGCGTGCGCGCGTCCCGCCGCGGCGAGCGCACCGCTGACGGCACTGGCGGCGCGTCTCGTTACGAACGTCAGCAACGATTTGACTGGCGTGCGCGAACCGGTCGGCTGTCCCGACTGCCGGCAGACGGGGTATGCCGGCCGCACGGTCGTCGCAGAATTGCTGGTCGTCGATGCCGCCGTCTCCGCGGCCATTGTCGCGGGCGCGGGCGAGGCTGCGCTCGCAGCAGCGGCGGCGGGCAGCGGCATGGCGAGCATGCTCGCCGACGGCGTCGGCAAGGTTTTGCGCGGCGAGACCACCCTCGACGAAGTCCTGCGCGTCACGCGAGGTGGATGATGGCCTCGTTCCAGTATCGCGCCTACGACGCCGGCGGGCGGCTGGTCAGCGGTCAGCTCGACAGCGCCACGCGCGAGACGGCACTCGATGCGCTGCGCCGACAGGGCGCAGATCGGAAGAGCGTCGTGTAGGGAAAGAGTGTAGATCTCGGTGGTC
>CALFEM010000016.1 GCA_937950105.1 uncultured Alphaproteobacteria bacterium
GAGGTCCGGCTCCTGCTGCCCTGCGGTCAGCTCCGCGGCGAGCGCCTCCAGATCATGGCGGTGACGGGCACAATCGAACTCGACGAGGAGATCGCCTTGCCGGAATCGCTCACCCTCACGAAAGCTGAGGGCCGCGACCGGGGTCGCCAGATCGGACGAGATCGCCGCCTGATGCACCGCCTTGACGATGCCGCGGAACGGCTGCGTGTCACCAACCGGGTTGTGAGCCTCGCCAGCCGCAGCACCGCATGCACCGGCCGCCAACAGCGCGATGCCCATCGCGAGCCAACCGGCATGACCGCAGGCCGCACCAGCACGCCCTCCCGCCATATCCCGGACCTGAACGGCGGGGCTCTTGATGCGGCGACCGAGCATGTCCTGACCCGTCCCGCTTACTGGCCCGCACTCGCCGTGGTCATGCGGCCCTGCCTGGCTTCTCGCAGCGTTGCGGCGATGCCTTTGACATCCGCCTCACCGGGCGCGAAGCCACCGAAGGGATCGAGCCCCAGAGATGTCTCGATGTTGGCATAGGCGCTTTGCACGGCGGCATAGGCGATGTCGAGTTTGGCCTCGGCAACGACGGCATTGAGTTCTTCACGCACCAGCGTCTGGCGCGCGACGCGACCCGCGTTTGCTTCGGTGCGAATCTGCGTCAGCAGATCGTTCTGCACGTCGCGGAACTTGCGCGCGATGCGATGCTCCTTGATGGCGTGGGCGAAGCGGATACGACTGACATAGACCTGAGTCATGATCGCCATGGTGACGGCCAGGGATTTGGTCTGCAGCATCGCATCCTGCTCCTCGATCACCTCGCGGCGCGCCGGGTAGGCGAACACCTTGAGCAGGTTCCAGCTCGCCCGCGCACCCCAGTTGGTCCAGTCGTTGTGGAGCAGGAACGAGTTGCTGTCGTAGTTGGAGCCGGCGACGAGGCTTACGCCCGGCAACATCTCGAGCAGCGCGGCGTGCGCCTCATGCTCGTTGATGCGGCGACGGTACTCGACCTCCTTCAACTCCGGCCGGTTCATGACCGCCATGTGCACCAGCTCCGCCATGTTCGAGCCGGGCAGGCGCGGCAAGGGCCGGGCTGTGCCCGTCACCCGATAGACCGTCCCCGGCGCCACATTCATGAGGGCGCCAAGCTCGGCGAGCGCGGTATTCAACTCCCGCGTCAACTCGCCGATGGTGCGCTGGATTTCGACGATCTCGCGCTCGTAGGTCAGAGCCGTTATCTGCGACGTCTGCTGGTCGGTGGCGAGACGACGCGCCTCGGCCTCTACGGCGCGCGCATCCGCCTCCACCCGCTGCAGCTTGCCGAGCAGACGCTGCGCACTGACGGCACGCCAGAATGCGGCGCGCGTATCCTCCATGATGCGCAGCGCGATCTTGCGGCGCAGCTCGTTCTGAATCAGAACCTTGTCGGCGGCCTGCCGCGCCTTGACGTAGGAGAGCCCGAAGTCCAGCACGTTCCAGCTGAATTCAATGTCGGACGTGCGCAGGCGCTTGTCCTGGCTGGTCGAGGTTGCAAGGCTCTGCGTCCCCGTGATGACGTTGACGCTGTTCGAAGCGCTGTACCTGTCGCGGGCGGCATAGCCGGAACCGGCGACGGCCGTCGGCAGCAGGCTGAAGTGGGACAGGTGAAGCTCACGCTCCCGCACCGCCTGCTCGGCCAGTTCGACCTGATGGTCGAGGTTGTACTTGAGCGCGCGCGCCATCGCCTCATAGAGGTCGACGGGGCCCGAAACGGCTTCCTGGCCAGCCGTGACGCTGGCCAGCTTTTCGCTGGCGATCACCGAAAGCTCGTCCTGCGACAGCTCGAGCGGAGAAATCGCGCAGCCTCCCACGAGAGAGGTCGACATTGCCGTCGTAACAGCAAGCATCCACGCCAGACGACGAAGCGCCATCGCCAAATCCTTTTTTGCCAATGCATGGAGGAAACGCGATGAGCGACGCAAGATCGGAAGAGCGTCGTGTAGGGAAAGAGTGTAGATCTCGGTGGT
>CALFEM010000017.1 GCA_937950105.1 uncultured Alphaproteobacteria bacterium
TTTTGGCGCCACCGATTCACGGCGTCCGTAAGAGGACGCACGCCGATCGGGGCGCCGCTCCGGTCCGGTCCGCCCGCCTTTTGCAATCCAACAGCCGCTGCCGCTGGCAGCAGCATGATCCGGGCCTGCACCCTTTTGCATTCAAGCAGCGGCAAACAAAAAGGGCCGATCCAGAGGACCGGCCCTTTGCGAAGCGAACCGCAGCGCGAACTTACTTCATGGGCTCGAGCGGGGCGTGACCGCCCCAGCGCGTCTTCAAGCTCGCCGAGAAGATGTCGACGCTGGCCTCGGACTGGCCAGTGATCGGCGTCCCGAGCAGCGTCTCGCGCTCGAACCTGCCCGTCTCGACGAACACGTGCGTGTAGGCGAAGTCGGCGCTCATGTTCTCCGAAAGCCTGACCGTGCCGCCGGCACTCAGCCAGACGCGATCGTTGTCCGGAATGCCGGTGAAGCGCTTGGTCGGATCGTCGACCGGCGAGATCTCGTAACCCACGCCGGCCCGCAGCGTCATGGCCGGATTGAGATCGTACTCGCCGCCGAGGGCGAAGTACCAGCTGTCCTCCCAGTTCGCCGGAATGACCAGCGGGATGGGGGACAGCACGCCGGTGATCTCGAGCTGCTGGAAGCGGCTCCAGTTGGTCCACTCGACGGTACCGAGCACGCGCATGTCGGGGCGGATGGCATGACGCAGCGACAGCGTAACGATGTCGGGGAGATTGAGCTCGACCTGGGCGGTGCGCTGGAACGGCGCACCCGCGAGGCTGAAATCTCCCTCGAGCTCGTGCGTGATCTGCGAACGCCAGCCGAGGCCGATGGCGGTGCCGGCGGCCGGCTCGATCAGGATGCCGGCGGTGGCGCCGATGGCGACGTCATCGCCGTCCTTGAAGATCGAATAAGGGCCGACCGGTGCACCCGTCGCCAGCGAAAGCTTGGCCTTGGCGTACTGAATCTGCAAGCCGGCGCCGATGGTGATGCCCGGCGCGATCTTGTAGGCGAGCGTCGGAGTCGCATTGATGGTGAACAGCTTGGTCGTGCGGCCAAGCTCGGCGCCCAGATAGTTGAGGTCGGTCTGCTTGGTGGCGAGACCGAAGCCGGACGTCATCGACATCGCCAGCGTCAGGCTGGGCGACAGGTTGTAGGCGTAATAGCTGGCACCGACGAGCGCCGGCGAGGCGATGTCACCACCGGTCGGGTCGAACGGCAGCGCCGCAGCGGGCAGACCGTTGTAGGTGTCGACCTCGTTGTAGGCATTGCCGAAGATGCCGGAGAAATGGCTCTCCGAGATGATGCCCGGACCGGCCACGGAGCCGGCCGACGCCGGGTTCCAGTACATTGAGGAGAGGCCGCCACCGGCCGCGGCGCCAGCGAACGAAGCGCCCTGGAACTGCGCCGACTGCTCGCGAATGGCGAAACCACCGGCCGAGGCCTGCTCGGCAGTGAAGGCGAACCCAACGATCGCGCTTGTGGCGACCAGCGCCGACTTCAGCGCCTTGCTCGTCATTCCCATCGTCTTCCCCCTCGCTCCGCCGTTCAGCAGGCCGAACCGTCAGCTTCCCCCAAGGAGGGGCTGTTGCAGGCCCCTTCTCATTGCCGGAAACGTTAACTTGAAGAATCGAGCGAGACCATCCGCGATCGCCCAAAACCTGAGCAGTCGTGCTGGATTTGCAGCGTCTGTGACGGATTGGGCACGCATTGCCGAGCGTGCAAGCGATCGATCAGTGTTCAGTCAGTGGCGCACGGTCGATGAGCAACACCGCTCCCCGGCAACCGGTCACCATCACCCGGCTCCCCGGCGCCAGGTCGTGCGGACCCTCGACGGCCCACAGGGTGTCGTCGATGCGCACCCGGCCGCGCCCCGCGATCAGCGGCCGGTCGAGCACGGTGACGCGCCCGGCGAGCCGCGACGCGCGCGCGTTGAGGTCCGGCGCATCGGCGCGAGCAACGGTGTCGTGATGAATCCAGTAGTCGAGTGCCACGTCGATGACGATCAGCGCGATGCCGAGAGCCAGCATTGCCGCGCCCCAGTCGAGGCCGCGCGCCAAGCGGGAGACGCCGACGAACGCTATACCCGCACCGATCCACGGCAGCGGCACGCTGATGGCCATGACCAGCCACCGCAACAAGCCGGGTGAGCCGGGGCCGTGACCGGCATGGCGGTGAATTCGCTCGTGTCCCTTGCGCCTCGGCTTGGCAGACATGGGGCTCCACCGCACGCATCAGGCGGAGCCGGCGGCGCAACCTCGGCCCCCGGCATCAGCCGCAATCAGTCGCTATCGCCGGCACGTTCCACGACGAGTGCGGTCCCGTCGACGCCGACCACGGTCACGGTAGCACCGACCGGAGCATCCTCGCCCTCGGCGTTCCAGATGGTATCACCGACGCGAATCTTGCCGCGTCCTTCCTTGATGGCGTGGGTGACGACGAAGCTGCGCCCGATGTACTGCGCGCCACGCACGTTCAGATCCGGCTCGTCGCTCGCCACCGACTGAGGATCGGCGAAGCGGCGCACCAGAAACACCGTCACGATGGCGATCAACGCGAAGGCGATCAGCTGCCACTGCCAGGCGAGCCCCGTGGCCAGCGCCAGAATGCCGACGATCACGGCAGCGAGGCCGAACCACAGGAAGTGGATGCCCGGGATGATCGTCTCGAGGACGAACAGCACGACGGCGACGATGAACCAGTTCCAGCTGCCGAGATTGGCGAGGAACTCCGAAAGCGACGTCATGGCGCGTTTGTCTCCGTTCAGCCCGTAGAGTGCGGACGCGCGGGCCGGACTGGTGGGTCCGCCCCGGCGCGCAAATCAGCGTGTGAACGCGTGGGTCACTTCGACCCGGCGTCCTTGCCCTTGAAGGCTTCCCCCGCGATCTGACCGATGCCGGCCAGCGAGCCGAGCATGGATGACGCTTCGAGCGGCATCATGATGACTTTCTGGTTCGGCGCCCGCGCGAGAGCTTCCAGCGCCTTCATGTAGTTGTTGGCGACGAAGTAGTTGATCGCCTGCACGTTGCCGTTGGCGATGGCTTCCGACACCATGCGCGTGGCTTCGGCTTCGGCCTGCGCGGCGCGCTCGCGGGCCTCGGCGTCCTTGAAGGCGGCCTCGCGGCGGCCTTCGGCCTCGAGCACGGCCGCCTGCTTCTTGCCCTCGGCCTCCAGGATCGCCGCCTGGCGCTGGCCTTCGGACTCGAGGATCTGCGCGCGCTTCTCGCGCTCGGCCTTCATCTGACGGGCCATCGAGTCGACCAGATCACGCGGCGGCGCGATGTCCTTGATCTCGATGCGGGTCACCTTGATGCCCCACGCCTCGGTGGCGGCGTCGACCACCTCGAGGAGCTTGGCGTTGATGTGGTCGCGGTTCGAGAGCAGTTCGTCGAGGTCCATCGAGCCCATGACCGTGCGCACGTTGGTCATGGTCAGATTGACGATCGAGCTTTCGAGCTGATCGACCTCGTAGGCGGCGCGGGCGGCGTTCAGCACCTGGAAGAAGTTGACACCATCGACGCGCACCATGGCGTTGTCGCGGGTGATGACGTCCTGGCTCGGGATGTCGAGCACCTGCTCCTTCATGTTCATCTTGTAGCCGACGCGCTCCATCACCGGCACCAGGATGTGCAGGCCGGGGGTCAGCGTACGGGTGTAGCGGCCGAAATTCTCGACCGTGTAGTTGTAGCCCTGCGGCACCACCTTCACCGTCGACCACAAGGCGGCGATAGCAAGCAGGATCAGTAACAGACCGACGACCTCGAAACCGCCGAATGGGCTCATGGCTCTCTCCTCAGAAAGGGGTGCGGGCATTTATCAATTCGTTCCTCGATGGCACAATTATCGGGAAAATAGAAACGCCCGGTAAAGGAAAGCGTTTTTTGACCTCATGTTTGCACCATCAACGCTGGCAGGCAGACGAATTACGCCCATTCAAGTGCATTTTCGACGAGCGGGGCGCGTGTCGTGCGACTTTACCAGATTTACCGGCGCCACTGTAGCGCCAACAGACGAACGGCCT
>CALFEM010000018.1 GCA_937950105.1 uncultured Alphaproteobacteria bacterium
CGACCACCGAGATCTACACTCTTTCCCTACACGACGCTCTTCCGATCTCTCGTAGGGGCTGAAGTCGGCATCGGTCAGATCGGCGCGCGAGAAGTCGGCGCCGTCGATGCGCGCCTGCAGCCGCATGCCGATCAGACGCGCGCCCGTAAACCTCGGTGCCTCGGCACGGTTGAACTTCATGTCGGAGAAGACCGTCGGTCGCAGCATCGACGCGCGTTCGAGATTGGCGCCGCTGAAATCCGCGCCGATGATGAGCGCGCGATCGAGGCGCGTGTGCGAAAGGTTGGCGCCGGCGAGCTTCGCGTTGGTGAGGTCGGAGCCGTAGAGATCACAATCGGCAAGATTGGCGGCCTTGAAGTCGAGGCCGGCGAGGTCGAGATAGCTGAGATCGAGCGTCGAGAAATCGGCCGGCGCTTCGACCGTCGCGTTGACGAGAGCCTCTGTCACCTCGCGCGCGTTCTTGTCGGCGGCCAGTGTCGGCGCGCCGAACGCGAAGGCGATCGCTACAGCGATGAACTTCAGAAATCGCAAGTGCCGCATGTGGAGACCTCGGTGCGAATAGCGCGGACGATCATGTTGCAGCGCGCGGCGTTGGCTGACAACCAACCGTGCGCGTGCCCCCCTCACGCTCGCGTGATCGCCGCCCTACGGAGTGCCGAGTTACAGCAGATCCTCGTCGCGGAACGGGTAGCGCTTGGAACAGAATTCGCACGTCACCGCGATCGTTCCGTCCGCTTCCTTCATGTCGGCGAGCTGCTCCGGCCCGAAGCTCTGGAGCATCGTGTGCACGCGCTCGCGCGAGCACGTGCAGTATTCGCCGATCGGCTGCGCAGGGGCGACGCGCACACCTTCCTCGTGGAACAGGCGATAGAGCAACCGCTCAGGTGCCAGTTGCGGATCGACCAGTTCGTGATCCTCGACCGTCGCAGCGAGGATCTCGACCCGGCGCCAATCCTCGTCGTCCTCGCCGTGCAGAAGTCCGCGCTCCTCGGCCGCCACCTGCTGCTCGCTGGTGCGCCCGCCGACCGGCGAGACGTGTTGCAGCAGCAGGCCGCCAGCCCGCCATTGCCAGCCATCCTTGCTGCTGCCCGCTGCCTCACGTGCAACCGCAAGGCGCAGGAATGTCGGCAACTGTTCCGACTGGCGGAAGTAGGCGAGTGCGGCGTCGGTGAGTGTCGCGTGATCGAGCGCGACGATGCCCTGGTAACGCTGCATGTCGCCACCCGGATCGATGGTCATGGCGAGGTGGCCGCGTCCCACCAGATCGCCTTGCGTCACCGCGCCGGCCGACGCCAGCGCCGTGTAGCGCTCCGCGTCGAAGCTCGCATAACCGCGCACGAAGCCCGGCGTCGAAAAATCGGCGACCATGAAACCGAGCGGGCCATCCGATTTGGTCTGCAGGGTCAGCCGCCCCTCGAATTTGAGCGCCGTACCGAGCAGCGCGGCGAGTGCCAGCATCTGGCCCAGCGCCTCGCTGACGGGATCGGGATAGGCGTGGCGCTTGAGCACGGCATCGACCGTGTCGGCGAGACGCACGAGACGGCCCGAAACGCGCGAGGCTTCGGTCTGGAACGGCAACACGATGTCGCCGGCCGCGCGCTTGGGCGAGCCACCGCGCTGGTCTTCGCTCATCCCTTCGCCGCGCCCTGCCATCAGCTCCTGCCTCACGTTACATACGACCACCGCCTCACACGGGCTGCCGACGAGCGGCCCGAAGTACCCGACGCAGGCGTGCGCGCTATTCGGCGCCGAGGCACCACGCGAGAATGGCCTTCTGCGCGTGCAGGCGGTTCTCCGCCTCGTCGAACACCACCGATTGCGGGCCGTCGAGTACCGACGCCGTCACCTCGTGACCGCGGTACGCCGGCAGGCAATGCATGAAGATCGCATCCTTGGCCGCGCGCTTCATCATGGCGTCGTCGACCGCATAGGGCTTCAGCAGCTTCTTGCGCTTGGCCGCATCGGTCTGCCCCATCGACACCCAAGTGTCGGTGACGACACAGTCGGCACCCGCCACCGCCTTCGCCGCATCGCTGGTAATGCTGACCTCGCCGCCCTCCGACTTGACCCAGTCGATCACCGCCTTCTCGGGCTTCAGCTCGGCCGGACAAGCGATGTTCAGCTTGAAGCCGAACTTCACCGCCGCGTGCATGAACGACATGGCGACGTTGTTGCCGTCGCCGAGCCAGGCGATGGTGCGTCCGGCGATCGGCCCCTTGTGTTCCTCGAAGGTCATGAGGTCGGCCATCACCTGGCAGGGATGGCTCATGTCGGTCAGGCCGTTGATGACCGGCACGGTCGCCTCGGCGGCGAGCGTCGTCAGCGTGTCGTGCGCATTGGCGCGGATCATGATCGCGTCGACGTAACGCGACAGCACGCGCGCGGTATCGGCGATCGATTCACCGCGCCCGAGCTGCAGGTCGGTGTGGTTCAGCATGATCGTTTGCCCGCCGAGCTGGCGCATGGCCACGTCGAACGACACACGCGTGCGCGTCGACGGCTTCTCGAAGATCATGCCGAGCACGCTGGTCTCGATATTCTTCGGCTTCAGGCGGGCCGGCGCTTTCTTGCCCGCCTTCTTCAGCGCATGCGCGTTGTCGAGAATGCGCCGCAGCGTCTTCGCCGGGACCAGATCGATATCGAGAAAATGTCTCGGAGCCATGGCTCGCGCCTTCTGGAAAGGAATGGCCGCCCGGCGGTCCATGCCGCCGCGCAACTTAGGGAGAGCGGAACGCGTCAGGTGACGCCGGTGGGTGGGAGCGTCGCCAAGGCACGGCCGAGCCGTTCGACCGCCTCGCCGAGTTCGGCGTCGGTGACGTTCAGCGGCGGCAGCAGACGGACGACGTTATCGCCGGCGCCGACCGTCAGCAGGTTTTCGCCGAGCGCCGCCTTGACCAGGGCCGCAGGCTGCACGTCCGCATGCAGGCGCACGCCCATCAGCAGGCCGCGCCCGCGCACCTCGGCGACGATGCCGGGAAAGCGATCCTGAAGGCTGGCGAGAAGTTGGCGCAGCCTGAGCGACTTGCGCTCGACCTCGGCGAGGAAGCCCGGCTCGGTCACCGCGTCGAGCACCGCGTCGGCCACCGCCATGGCCAGCAGATTGCCGCCGAAGGTCGAGCCGTGCGTGCCCGCCGTCATGCCCTTCGCGGCCTCCGCCGTCGCCAGCACGGCGCCGACCGGGAAGCCGCCACCGATACCCTTCGCGACCGCCATGATGTCGGGCGAGATGCCGGCCCATTCGTGCGCGAACAGCCGACCGGTGCGGCCGACACCCGACTGCACCTCGTCGAGGATCAGCAGCAGGCCGTGCTCGTCGCAGAGATCGCGCAAGCCCTTGAGGCACTGGTCGGGCACGACGCGGACGCCGCCCTCGCCCTGCACCGGCTCGATCATGATGGCCGCCGTTTCCGGACCGATCGCCGCTTCGAGCGCCGCATGATCACCGAACGGCACCTGATCGAAGCCGTCGGCGGGCGGGCCGAAGCCTTCGAGGTATTTCGGATTGCCACCTGCGGCGAGCGTCGTCACCGTGCGGCCGTGGAAGGCGCCGGAAAACGTGACGATACGCCAGCGCTCGGGATGACCGTTGACGTAGTGGTAGCGCCGCGCCGTCTTGATGGCGCCTTCACAGGCTTCCGCGCCCGAGTTGCAGAAGAACACGCGCTCCGCGAACGTCAGCGCTCCGAGCCGCTCGGCGACCCGCTCCTGTCCTTCGACGCGATAGAGATTGGACGTGTGCCAGAGCTTGCCGGCCTGCTCGGTCAGGGCCGCGACCAGCCGCGGATGCGCGTGGCCGAGCACGTTGACAGCGACGCCCGAGGCCAGATCGAGAAACCGCTCACCCTCGGTCGACACGAGCCACGAGCCCTCGCCTCGCGCGAACACGATGTCCTGGCGCGCGTAGGTCGGCATCACCGTCGCGGCCGGAGCGCCGACGATCGACAGCGCCTCGGGCGGCGCGCTCGGAGAACTGGTGTGGGCCGCACCTGACGATTGCGGAACG
>CALFEM010000019.1 GCA_937950105.1 uncultured Alphaproteobacteria bacterium
ACGAGATGCCTAAGTGACTGGAGTTCAGACGTGTGCTCTTCCGATCTCGGTTCGTCTCGAGCGAACGGCAGTGCTCGAGCCGTCCATGGTCTTTCAATCAGGAGACCCGCATGGCGCTCAACCGCATTCTCACCCTCACTCTCGCTGCGATATTCGTGCCCCCGCTCTGCGGCGGCTGCATTCCGACGCCCGCGAGCGCGCAAGTCGGTTCACGCGAAGACGCCTTCCGGCAGCAGGCAGTGGATGCCCTGCTCGCGCGCATTCGCGACACCGTCGGCACCTCGCTGCAGACGGAGGATTGGCGCGGCCGCTACCGGCAGGCCGGGATCAACATCGAGGATCTGAGGAAGGCCCTGCAGGTCGGCGGCAAGATCACTTACGACCCGATCGCGCCGTTCAAGGCGCAGCTCGACGAGCTGTGGGCCGAACGCTACGAATACTGGACCTTCCTGCACGGCACGCTGCTGCAACTGCTGAAGCAGAGCAAGGCTGCACGCGAGCAGGCGGTGCGCGATGTCGGCGGCGCCATGATGCGCTTCCTCACGCCCAAGCCGGGCCTTGGCACGCTCGCCAACGCGGCCCGAACGAAGGACGCCGAGGTCATCAAGCGCGACTTTGCCGAGATCAGGTCGACGGAACAGGCGATCAAGATCATCCGCGGCTACATCGAGGACATGAAGAAGAACATGAACGACCTCAAGGCGCGGCGCGCCGAGTTGGAGCCGGTGCATGCTGCGTTGAAGGCGCTGATGGGCGGCGGCGAGGGCACCTTCAAAGGCAAGGTGATGTGGGAGCACCCGGATGGGAAACGCACCTATGAAGGCGAATTCAAGCTCGTCATCACCGGACAGCAGGTGACGGGAAACTTTGCCGTGCTCGATGGCAAGCAAGGTGACGAGATCCGGATGAAGCGCAGTGGTGAGGTGAACGGCAAGCTCAACCCTGACGGTACCATCAATGCCGACATCATCAAGGGTAGCAGCACCTGTGTCGGCAAATGCGACGGCGACACCGGCGCGCTGGTGAAGTCGATCCTCGGCTTCCCGTTCCGCGGCAAACTGGAGGGCCGGCTCAACGGCAACCTCGCCGAGGGCAAGTACAACGTGCATTCGATCGATCAGCGCGAGAAGCCCATTACCTCGAATGGCTCCTGGAGTGCCACGCGGCAGGGCAACTGATGACAACGGTGCTGATGGATGCGACGGCAACCGGAACCACGTCGATGAAGGCGTCACGGCAGGAGAAGTGCATGAGACATACGAGACGAGCGCTGGTTGCGGCATGTGTCGCCGCTGGTTTGGTGGCGTTGTCGATCTCGCCGCGTGCGGCGGCGGCGGCTGACGTGGTCTTCGAGATCGGCAACATCTACGCCGTCGCCAACGATCCGCCCGAGGTGAGCACGATCAAGCTCGATCGCGCCGTACGCGTGTCGTCCATCTCGACCTACCACTGGAACGGCGCCAAAGGCTCGAAGCCCGGCACCATCGCGCTGATGAACCAGGCCGGCGAGATGTTCGGTCCATGGGATGCGGTGGGCAGGCCCGGGCAGGGGGGCGTGCCGAACGCCTATTGGGTGGTCAAGCCGAACATCGTGCTCGAGGCGGGCGAATACGACGTGATCGACTCGGAGGTCGAGACGTGGGCGCACAACAAGGAATCAGGCGGCGCCGGCTTCGTTCGTGTCGAAGGACATCCACTCGGCGAGTGAAGCCTAACGGAGCGCCGCCGCGTCGGGTGCGGTGTCACCCGGCAACGCCAGCCGCAGAGCCACGTCCCGGTGCCGGCAGGGGCGTACGATCAGCCTCGATCTCGCGGCCTTCATTGTGCATCAGGTCGGGAAGGTGATCGAGAAACGTGTCCCACTTGGCATCTAGGTGGGCAGACGCTTCGTTCGGCGGCAGCGTGTGCAACGTGCCGTCGGCGTCCTCGACGACAAGTCCGTCGCGGATCAGGCGTTCGAGCGCGTCGTGCAGGTCGAAATCGACAGTCACGCCGAAGGCACTGGCGAGGTACTGCTCGATGGCACGGTCGATCGCATGCAGGTCAGAGCGTTTCGCGCGCTCCTTCACCAGCACCGAATAGAGCAGCATCTCCTCCTTCACGTCTTCCTCGGCGGCGCGATCGGCGATCTTGATCATCACACCGCGATTGTCCGCCATGGAATGGAAGTAGAGGTTCTTCGCCATCACCACCATGTACTTCTGCTTCTGGTTCATGAAGCTGATGACCTGGCGGCCGACGACCGCTCCGAGACCGGCGACGGCACCCGCCGCCGCGATCGGATTGGAGAACAGCAGAGCCAGTTTGCCCGCCGAGCTCGCGACACCCATGCCGAGGCCGACCGACGAGGTGGCGCCGAGCTTGACCTTGTCGAACATGCGGAACTTCACCACCGTGTTCGGGAACACCATCTCGAGGTCGGTCCTCGGGATGTTCTTGAACAGCTTCATGTAGATATTGTCGTCGCGCATTTCCTCGGGCAGCATCGAGCGGCGCTTGGTGACGATCTTGCGTGCGTCCTGCAGCGACACGCGCTCCTCCTGCATCACCTCGCGCACGCGCACCTCGAACGGCTTCAGCTTGAACAGCAGGAACAACCGCTGGAAGATCGGAACGTCGAATTCCTCCTTGCGCATGAATTTCTTCAGGTTGCGCCGGTGGTCACGCCGGTTGGTGGCACCGCGATAGTAGATCAGCACTTCCTCGAAGGTAGAGAAGTCGACGTGCAGGTCGAGGCCGTAGTGGCTCTCGCGCGTCAGGATCAGGCTGACGTCGTTGGGATCGATGCGCTTGTAGTTGGCCTGCGCCAGCAGGTGCTTCATGTCGGTGACGACGCGGCGCTGCATGTCGTGGCGCTCGGCCTCGGTGAACTTGCGCGTCAGCAGCAGGTCGGTATCCGGGCTGAACGGCTCGTAGGCCTGTTCGAGTTCGAGGATGCGCGCGGCGTACTGCTGGCGGCGCCAGTAGTCGAGGTAGCGGAACAGGCGGCGGGCCTCGCGCGCCATGCCCTTCGGCCACGCCTGCGGCAGCGTCAGCCGGTCCATCAGGGCGAAGCGCGTCACCGGAATGAAGGTCTCGCGGCTCGGGTCCTGATCGGCATCGAGCACGCGGCGCGCCTCGTCGGTCGGGACGGCGCCGGTGGCGCGCGGCGCCGCGGCGGTCCGCGAGACCGGGTCCACCTGGCGGGCGGGCTCCGGGATCCTCGTATCGATGGTCGCTTGTGCGCTGGACATGACGCGGCCCCTCCCGAACTCGTCCGCCTGCTGCGAACGGTACCAGACGACGGTCACGTATAGCAGCGCGCCGCCGGAGCGGCACCTGCGACGACGAATTCCTTAACCGTGACCAATCACCATTTAACAGTGAAGCTTTTTGGCCGCACTTGGGCGTTCCCACGGTTCGGCCTGCCGCGCTATCAAAGTCCCGTCGCGGCGCCGGTACGCGCCGCATCAAATTCCGGCCGCACTCGGGGCCGGAGACTGACGGGTTCGCGTTCCATGTCGCAGCCGATGGCGCTGTTGTCGTCCGATCTCAGCGAGCCGGAGCGCCGGTTGATCGTGGCGGCGCTGCGTGGCGAACTGGTCGACATGGGCGGCGCGTCGGTGCGCGGCACGGTGCTGGCGGAACTGGTGGCGGCGGCCCGCCCCGGTTGGGTGCTGCCGCGCGGCGGACTCGAACTCGCCCGCGTCGTCGTCACCGGCGGTCTCGACCTCGCGGGCAGCGCGCCGCCGGTACCGCTGACGTTGCTCGAAGCGGTGATCGAGCCGGGCGCCGATGGGGTCGCCTTCATTATCCGCGACGCCCGTCTCATGCGACTGACACTGCAGGCAACGCACATCCTGGGCACTGTCGTCGCCGACCGCGCGGAGGTGACGTCGCACGTACTGATCGGCGATTGCGCCTTCGACGGGCCCTTGCAGGCGCGCTCGGCACGTATCGGC
>CALFEM010000020.1 GCA_937950105.1 uncultured Alphaproteobacteria bacterium
GCTGGTGCTGGCGTGCAGGTCGCTCGCCGCCCTGCTCAAGGAACTGCGAGATCGCGATATTGTAACCAAGCTCACGGTGCGCAAGGACGGCACGACGCGGGGCGGGATCACGTTCACCAAGGGACCTATCACGTACCTGCTGGCGAACCGGGTCTATCTGGGGGAGCTGGTCCACAAGCGGGTCTGGCACAAGGCCGAGCACGCGCCGATCATCACGCACGACATATTTGATGCGGTGCAGACCAAGCTGAAGCAGCAACGGACAGCATTCTGGACCTCCCGCGCGGGCTCGGAAGCGCTGCTTATGGGGCGGATTACCGATGACCGGGGCGGTCGGATGACCCCGTCGTCGGCGAGGAAACGGTGTGTGCGGTATCGATATTATGTCTCGCGCGCTCGGATCGATGGAGATCTGGCGAAGGCCGGAAGCGTATCGAGGGTTTCGGCACCCGACATCGAGGCGGCGGTCGCGGCCGCGATCCGCGACCGCCTGTGGCGGGAACCGCAGGCGGTCGAATCGGTCGCATCGGATTTGGCGGATAAGGCGATCGATGATCGTGAGGTCATCCGGCGGCATCTGGAAAAGGTGGTCGTCGGGCGCACGCAGCTCGGCATCATGATGAAAGGCAGCGATGCCGACGGGGTCACAATCGAGGTGCCCTGGTCGCGCCAGCGGGTTCGGGTTCGGCGGGAGATCCTGACGCCGGAGCGGTGTCGTCCGACGGCGCTCGAACCGATGCGCGCCGATACGCGCGTCACACTGCTGGTGGCCATCGCCAAGGCGCGGGCGTGGGCGAATGCGCTGATGTCGGGCCGGGTCCGCGATTTCGATCAGATTGCCGTGGCCGAGAACCGCTCGCCGCGTCACGTGCGCATGGTGCTCCCGCTCGCGTTCATTGCGCCCGAAGTCATCGAGGCGGTGCTGGAGAATAAGCTGCCCGAGGGGTTCGGCGTCGCCCGCTTCATGGCCGAGCTGCCGATAGGCTGGGATGAGCAGCGGGCGTGGATCGGCTTGCCGCCGGGATGAACGAGTGAACGGCTGAACCGCCGCCGCATTCCGCACGCTCGTTCGCTCCGTCACAAACCAGTCTCCATACTTGCCCGCCTCCGGCAGGACTCCGCGAACCAGTCTCCGATAGCCAAAACGGAAACGCCGACCGGGAGGCGGAGACTAAGGCCTCGAAGCGGCTCACAGAGACCACCATTGCGCCGACGTCAGCCGTGACCGCTCTCGCTAACGCTCTGAAATAGCGGCATGAAATGGCGCAGTCTCCTGACCGCGGTGGGAGCAGGGAGTGCGTGGTGGGCCCGGCAGGATTCGAACCTGCAACCAGACGGTTATGAGCCGCCAGCTCTAACCGTTGAGCTACGGGCCCTGCCAGCGCCGGAGGGCGAAAGGGCAGCGTGACGATGCGGTCAGGGCATCAGCGCAACGGCATCATGAACGGCGATCGCGTGCCGACCCTGCCCCTGCGGCGCTTCTATATCAGAAGGGGGCCTTCGGTCGATAGCATGCCTGCCCTGATTTTTCCGCCAGCCGAGGGTAGCGTCGTGGTTCAGCGTCTCGAACAGGGCGAAAAGGAAGAGAAGCGTGGGCAAAATATTTGGTGGTCTGCTGGCTGCAGCGTGCACGGTCGTCGCTGTGCTCGCGACGGCAGGGACGACAGCAATGGCGGAGGACGGCAAGATGCAGCGATCGATCAGCGTCTCGGCGGAAGGAAGCGTGCTCGCCAAACCCGACGTCGCGCGCATCCAGAGCGGCGTCGTCAGTGAAGCGGCCAGCGCCCGCGAGGCTCTCGCTGCCAACTCGGCGACCATGCAAAAGCTGATCTCGGCGCTGAAGGCGGCCGGCATCGCCGCTGCCGATTTGCAGACCTCGTCACTCAACGTGCAGCCGCGTTATGCGCACGACCGCGACGGCAAGGCGCCGCGTATCGATGGCTACAGTGTCCACAACGATCTCTCGGTGGTGGTCCGCGACCTGCCGCGCCTTGGCGAAATCCTCGATCAACTGGTCACGCTGGGGGCGAACCAGATCGGCGGCCTGCATTGCGACGTCTCGGAAGCGGACCAGCTCCGCGACGAGGCCCGCAAGGCGGCGATCGCCAGCGCCCGCAAGCGGGCCGAACTCTATGCCGCCGCCGCCGGTGTGGCACTCGGAGACGTGTTGTCGATCAGCGAAAGCGAGGCGGTTATCGCGCCGCGCGGGCCGATGCTGGCGCGGGCCGCCATGAGCGCGGTGCCGATCGAGGAGGGCAGCCAGCGCATCGAGGTGCGGGTATCGGTGGTGTGGGCGTTGAAGTGAGCGTCGCTGCGAAGCGCCCGCAGGCGGCTCCCCGAGGCGCAACCCGATACAACGAATCCGGCCGCGCCCTTCCTCCCGAGAGGATAAGGCGCGGCCGGATTCTGGACGCGTTCACCCGCCCCAAAAAGAACGGGAGATCAGTTCGCGCTGCCGGTTACTGGACCGGCGGTGCCATCTGTTCGTTTTCGCGCGTGAACTCTTCGACCACACGCTCGAGCCCCTTGAGAAAGGCCTCGCGCTCACGCTGCTGCAACGGGGCAAGCAGCGTTTCGTCAGTCTGCTCGACCGCCGGCTGCGCCGCGCGGATCGCCGCTTCACCCTTGTCGCTCAATCTTAGCGCGTACATGCGAGCATCGTGCCGCGTCCGCTTGCGGATGACCAGGCCGCGGTCGACCAGACGGCGGACGATGTCGGCAAGCGTGGAGCGGTCGATCCCCGTCATGTCGACGAGAACCGTTTGGCTCGGCTCATCGACGAGCGAGATGGCCCGCAGCACCTCGAACTGACGAGGTGTCAGCTCGCTGGCGCCGATTTTGAGGGTGAAGAGCTCGTCCGCGATCTGCCCGGCACGATGTAGAAGGTGCAAGGCTGACGACGGCATGTGGCGCTTCTGATCCTTGTCCATTTGGTTGCGCACAGCCTCCAGGTACACTGATTTTCAGACGTTGGTAGGTAGACTGGGAGGTCTACATCCGATTTATTTCCTAGTCGCGATGTACACGCTCAGCTTGCAGCCCATCTTGACATGGGAAACACAGTATTTGATTTTGGGCACGAATTTCAAGACCGCTGAGGGGTCTGGCATGCCAGTTTTTGTACGTGGCGTGCCGACGAGCGAAGCACCGGGCTGAAGCAGACCCGGGCTATGGTACCGTATCGGCTTGAACTGACAGGACGTGCTCACATGGGTCCGATGATCCGAGCAGCTCCAGCTATCGTCCTCTCACAGTACTTCGAGAGTCGCGGTGCAGATTTCAAGCCCATCGCGGCGGCTGCCGGATTGGCTCCGGGTGATCTCGCTCGCCACAGCAATCTCATCTCGCTGTCCAGTTTCGCGCATTTGCTCGACCGGCTGCGTCAGGAGCCCGGCGGCGAAGTGGCGCTGACACGATTGACCGATGTCGTCGCCACCAGTTCGTCGGGCCTGATCGGCCATATGGCATTGTCGGCTCCGAGCCTCCGCGTCTATCTGCAGTGCCTCGCAGGTTTCGCACCGCTGTTCATCAGCTCCGTCGAGGTCGGTTTCGACGAGGCGAGGTCTGGCACTGGCCGCTTCTATTGGCGCATGCCGAGCGATCCCGACGCGCCGCTGGAGCTGACCGCACTGTTCAGTGTCGGGGCCATCGTCGGGCGGGCGCGCTCGATCTCGCCGGAAGGCTGGCGTCCGAAGTTCGTCGAGTTCGAGCACAAGGAGCCGCCGGATGCCGGGCGGCTTGCAGAACTGTTCGGAAAACGCATCTCCTACAACGCAGATCGAACCTCGATCGGGTTCGATGCGGCATCGCTCGCCCGCCGCATGCCCGATTCCAACGAGGAGCTGTTCGACATCTACATCGACATGGCCGTGCGGCTGATGCGTGAGAAGACGCTGGAGGAAGATCTGGTGTCGCGCGCCTCGATCGCCATCGGCGACACCTTTGCGTCGGGAGGGTGCACGCTCGACAGCCTCGCGTATGAGCTGCGTGTGACGCGGCGCTCCCTGCAGAGGCGGCTGGAAAAGTCAGGCACGTCGTTCGAGCAACTGGTCGACACCGTGCGGCGCGCGCGGGCGGAACGCCAGTTGCGCGAAACGGACAAGCCGTTCCAGGTGATCGCGTTCGATCTCGGCTATCAGTCGCAGAGTGCCTTCACACGCGCGGTCAAGCGCTGGTTCGGTCGATCGCCGCGCGAATATCGCCAGCAGGTGCAAGCCCGGTCGAACCCATAATGCGTGCGCGCCAGCGCGGCCAGCCTGGAGCGCCGGACGCAGCTCACGTCTTCGGGCGGATCTTCTCGAGAATGCCCGACGCGCGTGACACGAACTCGCGGCGCAGCAGCACGGCCACCACCAGTGCCATCGCCAGCATGAACAGCGCGGGGTGGAAGAACCAGGCGATGGCCGCGAACGCATAGTAGAACGATCTGAGCCCGGCATTGGCGTGATCGCCGACGAGGCCGAGCAGGCGCGCGAGTTCTTCGCTGTAGGCCTGACGCCGCGCCGCATCGGGGTCGTCCGCCGCCGGCATGGCGCCGAACACCATCACGTTGTAGTGCGAGAGCCGGAATGCCCAGGCGAACTTGAAGAAGGCGTAGACGAGGATCCCCATCATGAAGAGGATCTTCATCTCCCACACCGCCGGCTCCGCGACGCGCACGAACGGCAGTTGCTCGAGCAGCACCTTCGCCTTGTCGCCCGAGCCCATGATGGCGACGAGCCCGCCGATGCCGATGACGCTGGTCGAGGCGAAGAAGGCGATGCTCTGCGTCAAACTGGCGATGAGGATGGCGTCGAACTGGCGTTGCTCGCGCATGGAGGTATTGGTGATCCACAGCCGTCGCTGCTGTTGCACCGAGTGGGTCAGGGTGCGTCGCGCCAGCGGCGGCAGGTAGAGCGCCGCCTCGAACAGGGCGATGAGCGCGAAGAACCAGGCGATGGCGATGTAGTCGAGCGTGGACATGGGCACGTTCAATTGCGGCTGGTTACCGGTGCGAGCAGCTTTCTTGCGCTCGACAGAGCGAAAGCATGGCGACTGCCGCTTGGCAATCACGTCCGCAGCCGAGCCGCCGCCGGTGCCGCCCGAAAGTGCGACCGGAACCTCCGTTCCGCCTCGCTGACAGTCGTGGTGAACCAGGCGAGGATCAAACGAACAGCCACGATCGGATGTTGGCGTCGCGCGCCAGAGCCGCCAATCCGCCTTCGATGTCGGCGAGGGCACTGGCTTCCGGTGAAGCGGGGATCCACGGCGCGCCGCCGCATGAGCTGCGATAGGGTGTCCAGAGCTCGTGCCAGATCCCGGCGTCGGTCGGAAGCGGACGCGCGCCGTACGTCGATTGCAGCAGGCGGTCCTGACTGGCGAGCCAGCGCAGCGCCGGCTGCCAGACGGTCAGCGGCGCCGGTGCATTGCAGGGGCCCTTGAGCTGGCCGATGGTGAGCACACCGGACTCGCGCGTATGCGGCACGACTTCGAGCGTCGCCACGTGGTGGCCGTCGCGGCGCACGGAGAACAGGCGGCAGCGGCCGAAGCCGAGCGCACCGGCGTACTGATCCGTACAGTTGTTCATGGCGCGTGCCTCGTCGAGCACGGCGGCGCTGTCGGTCAGCGGCACGAACTCGAGGCCCTCGACCGTGCCCGGCTCGAGCCACGGATCGAGGCTGCGGTCGCACGGCAGGCGGGCGCACAGCAACAGGCGGTTGAACCAGCTCTTGGCGGCACAGATCGCGGTGTCCGGCGCCATTTCCGGCCGCCACCGGCTCCACGCCAGCTCACTGGCCCGGCCGCTGCGTTCGTGGCGTGAGTGCCACGCGTAGGCGGAGAGGACAGCGAGGCGATCTGCACGGGAGGCTACCCCGCCGTGCAGCCGGTGTCGTACGACCCACAGGGCGAACTCGCTGCCGGCTGAGCTACTGGCAAAGCGCACCGCCGCCAGCCGATCGGCCGCTTCAGCCGGCCGCTGCGGCAGGCGCGGAACGATACGCCGGCCGAACGGCTCGTCGGCAGGCAAGCCCGAGAGGTCGCCGCAAAAGGCTTCCGGCGGCAGGCGCCGCAGCCACATCGGCAACGCCAGGGCGTCGGCCACCGAGCGCAGCGGTGCTCCGCTTTCTACGGCGCGCAGGGCGGCCTCTCCGGCGGCATAGCCGCCATGGCCGATGGCGAGGGCACAGAGCACGCCCGGATAGACATCGAGCAAATCGAGAGCCCGCGGATGCGAGCGCACGATCCGGCGGATGTCCTTGCGCAAGACGGCGGCGAAGCGCGCGATTTGCCGGCTCGCGGTCGACGGCAAGCGCGGCACCGCAGGCGCCGGCTTGCGGGTTGACGACCGGCGTGGCCTCGAAGCCGGGGCTGGGAGGGTCATGGGCTCTCCGCTGCGTACCCGGCGGCGGACCGGCGACCGGGCGACGGGACCAGCGTGCTGACCCAATGGGGCGCGGCTGGGACTGAAGCGGGGCAACATCAGGGAGCGCGGCGGTCGATTTCGCAGGCGGTCGTCAAGTCCCTGTGAGAGCTGGCGGATCCTGTTCAGCCGAACTGACGCATACGGTCGAGTGCGCCCTGCAGGATGAGCGTCGCCGCCATCTTGTCGATGACCTCGGCGCGGCGCCTGCGGCTCTGGTCGGCCTCGATCAGCAGCCGCTCGGCGGCGGCGGTGGTCAAACGCTCGTCCCACAGCAGCATCGGCAAGGGTGTCAGCGTGGCGAGATTGCGCACGAAGGCGTGCGTCGCCTGCACGCGCGGGCCCGATGTCCCGGCCATGTCGAGCGGCAGGCCGATGACGAGACCGCTCACCTGCTGGCGGGTGGCGAACTCCAGCAATTCGCGCGCATCCTCGCGGAACCTGGTGCGCTTGATGGTGTGGGCGGCCGACGCGATCATGCGCAGCACATCGGAAAGTGCGAGGCCGATGGTCTTGGTGCCGAGATCGAGCCCGAGCAGGCGGCCGCTCGGACCGGCGCGCTCGGCGAAGGCGGCGACGTCGGTGAAGCCCGGGCTCTGCGGCTTCTTCGGCTTAGCGATGGGGGCGGCCGGCGGATTTGCAGAATCCTCATTGTTCACGAGCGTGCCCCGTGACGCTTGCGCTGGACCTGGCCGCGCGCCTCGGAAATGCGTCGCTCGATCTCGTCTAGCAGCAGATCCGCTTTCGCCGGCTCGAGACGCTCGAGAGACTGTAGTGCATCCGTAACCCGGTCGGCGATCCGTTCACGGTGTCGACGCTTGATGGCCTCGATTTCCGCAACCACTGTCCGCAGTCGCTCGACCGCCTCGCCATGGGCATCGGCACCTGCCAGTTCCAGCAACGCCTCGCTCAGGATGCCGATCTGCTTGCCGTAGCTGGCAACGTCGGAGATCACCCGGCTCTCTATCTGTGCATCGCCAGCATAGGTGATGGTGGTGTTGAACCAGCCCGGGTTAATCGACTGCGTAGCGCCGGAGAAGGGCAGGTAGAGATCGAATGGCCAGAAGGGTGTTGAGAAAGGTGGCGCGAACGGTGAGGGCGAGTTGGCCATGTTGCGATCTCTCGAGTTGCTGTCGTTGGCAGTCGTAGCATGGTGGGAGAGCAGTCGATCACCGGTCTGGTGAAGGCCGCGCGCGGAGCGAAAGCCTGTTGTCGGGGTCGGCCTGCTCCTGTACTTCCGGGCATATCTCGCTGGCGCACTCGCCAAACAGCAACAATATTGGCAGACATCCCATGAAAATCACCTGGCTCGGACACTCCGCCTTTCGCGTCGAGACCGGCGCGAGCATCGTGCTGATCGACCCGTTCCTGAAGGGCAACCCGACCTTCGAGGCGTCCGGCCTGGCTTGGTCGAAGGCCATCGACGGCGTCACCCACGTCGTCGTCACGCACGGGCATGGCGACCACGTGGGCGATGCCGCCGAGATCTCGAAATCGACCGGCGCCAAGGTCATCACCAACTACGATCTGTGCATGTGGCTGGCCAAGCAGGGTGTCGAGGCGTTCGATCCGATGAACACGGGCGGTACCACGGAGCAGGGCGACTTCGCGATCACGCTGGTGCGCGCGGACCATTCCGCTGCGCTCGTCGAGATGGACGTCGGCTACCCGCTCGGCAACGCCAACGGCGTCGTGCTGACGGCGAAGGAGGGCCGCACGCTGCTGCACATGGGCGATACAGACATCTTCTCCGACATGGCGCTCATCAACGAACTCTGGAAGCCGGACATCGGCATCGTGCCGATCGGTGACCGCTTCACCATGGGCGCGCGCACGGCGGCGATGGCCTGCAAGCGCTTCTACAACTTCGAGACCGCGATCCCCTGCCACTACGGCACCTTCGGGCTGCTCGATGCGACGGCCGACAGATTCGTCGCCGAGATGGGCGGCAAGGGCGTCACCGTGCCGAAGGTCGGCGCCGCGTTCACGATTTGAGCGCGGGCACGAGGATCGCTTCGCAGTTACCCGCAGCGGCCCGCCGGGCGTGCGGTTGCACGGCCCCGGCAAGGGGGCTAAGAGTGCGGCCGAACTCGCTTCTTCCGTGGTTAATCCGAATATTCCGTGAGGGCTCATGCACGTCGACGAGCAGACCGTGCGCCGTATCGCGCGTCTTGCGAGGCTGAAGATCACCGATGCCGAGGCCAAGGGCCTCGAGGCGGAGATCTCCGGCATTCTCGACTGGGTCGAGCAGCTGAAGCAGGTCGATACCGACAACGTCGAGCCGATGACGCGTGTCGTCGCGCAGGACATGAAGAAGCGCGAGGACGTCGTGACCGACGGGGCCAAGGCCGACGACATCGTCGCCAACGCGCCGATGACCGAGGACCATTTCTTCGTCGTGCCGAAGGTCGTGGAGTGAATGACGTGACGGACCTGACCAAGCTCACCCTTGCCGAAGCCAAGGCTGGCCTCGCCGCCAAGACGTTCACGGCGACGGAGCTGACAAGAGCGCATCTCGACGCGATCGAGAAGGGCAACGGCTCTCTCAACGCCTATGTGCTCGGCACGCCCGAGGTCGCGCTGGCGCAAGCCGCCGCGAGCGACAAGCGCATCGCCGCCAAGAAGGCCGGCGCGCTCGAGGGCCTGCCGCTCGGCATCAAGGATCTGTTCTGCACCAAGGGCGTGCGCACCACCGCCTGCTCGAAGATCCTCGACGACTTCAAGCCGACCTACGAATCGACCGTCACGCAGAACCTGTTCGATGCCGGCGCCATCATGCTCGGCAAGCTCAACAACGACGAGTTCGCCATGGGCTCGTCGAACGAGACGAGCGCGTTCGGCCCTGTCGTCAGCCCGTGGCGGCGCAAGGGCAAGGACGGCAAGCTGTCCGACGCGAAGCTCGTGCCGGGCGGCTCGTCGGGCGGCTCGTCCGCCGCCGTCGCCGCCGATCTCTGCCTCGCCGCCACCGCCACCGATACCGGCGGCTCGATCCTCCAGCCGGCGGCGCTGACCGGCACCGTCGGCATCAAGCCGACCTATGGCCGCTGCTCGCGCTGGGGCATCGTCGCCTTCGCCTCGTCGCTCGATCAGGCGGGGCCGATCGCCAAGACGGTCGAGGATGCGGCCATGATGCTCGGCGTCATGGCGAGCCACGATCCCAAGGATACCACGTCGGTCGATGCGCCGGTGCCCGACTACGTCGCCGAGATGCGGAAAGGCGTGAAAGGCCTGCGCGTCGGCGTGCCGAAGGAATACCGCGTCGACGGCATGAGCCCCGAGATCGCGAAGCTTTGGGACGAGGGTGTCGCCTGGCTGAAGGCGGCCGGCGCCACCATTCACGAGATCTCGCTGCCGCACACGAAATATGCGCTGCCCGCCTACTACATCGTCGCGCCGGCCGAGTGTTCGTCGAACCTCGCGCGCTACGACGGTGTGCGCTACGGCCTGCGCGTGCCCGGCAAGGACTTGATCGACACCTACGAGAACACGCGCGCGGCGGGCTTCGGCAAGGAGGTCAAGCGGCGCGTTCTGATCGGCACCTACGTGCTCTCGGCCGGCTACTACGACGCCTATTACCTGAAGGCGCAGAAGGTGCGCACGCTCATCAAGCGCGACTTCGACGAGGCGTGGGCCAAGGTCGACGTGGTGCTGACGCCGACGACGCCGAGCCCGGCGTTCGCGTTCGGCGAGAAGAGCGGCGATCCGCTCGCCATGTACCTCGAGGACATCTTCACCGTCACGGTCAACATGGCGGGTTTGCCCGGCATGTCGGTGCCGGCGGGGCTCTCCAGCGAGGGCACGCCCCTCGGCCTGCAGCTGATCGGCAAGCCGTTCGACGAGGGCACACTGTTTCGCGCCGGCAAGGCGATCGAGGATGCGGCGGGGCGCTTCACGCCCGGCCAGCGCTGGTGGCTCGGTTGAACGAACGCTTTGGGAGCGATGTGATGACCAACGTCGAGACGCCGGCCAAGTCAGCGAAAGAATGCTTCGACATGGCGGAGGTGCGCGCCGAGATCGACCGCATCGACAGGGCTCTCGTCGACCTGATCGCCGAGCGCTTCACCTATGTCGATCGCGCATGGCAGCTCAAGCAGTTGAGCGGCGACGGCGCCGTGGTGCCGTGGCGCATCCAGCAGGTCATCGACCGCGTCAAGGAGCGGGCCGAACAGCGCCAGGTGTCTCCGGCGCTCATCGAGGCCCTCTGGCGTCAGATGATCGGATGGTTTATACAGTATGAGGAAGAAAGATTGCGCCAGCACATGGAGCAAGCCGGCGGAGAAAAGCAGTAGTTTGTTCAAGTTGAATTGGAGGAAACTCTTATTATACAGAGCTTCACTGCGGTTGGCCCCCGCAAGGTTGAGGGGCGCTAACTTGTCGCGCGCTTGTTAAATAGTTCTACTCGACTTCGACAATTCGAGCGTGCGAGCCTCTGGCTGTCAGGGAGGCCCACGTGACCCAGCTCATACGCCCGACCATGCCGAGTGTGCTGCGACGCGCGTTCGATGCGTTCGCCGCCAACGACCCGTTCAAGATCGGCGAGGCCTTCGAGCCGCACGGCACGTTCCTGACGCACATCGACCCGCCGCTGATGCGTCTGCTCGGCTTCGAGGAGACCGGCAAAGGCATGCGCGCCAACGGCAGCCTCGCCATCGCGCAGCAGTTCGCTGCCGAACTGCAACTCTACAAGGTCGTACATCTCGAAGTGCGGCAAGCCATCCGCGCGGGGCGTGAGGTTGCGGCCGTCACCGAGTTCGACGCAATGCTGACATCGACCCGCGAAATCGTCGCGGCCCGCTGCATCGGCCTCTATACGCTGAACGAGCGCGGCCAGCGGCTCGTCGCCGCGCGCACCGTGTGCCAGCTCATCACACCCGGCTGGGATCACAAGATCAACTGACGCTCGGAGCGACGCCTCTGCCGCACCGGGCATCGCTGGACAAGCCGGCGCTCGCCCTGCCATATCGGCGCGCCGGTCGGCCGACCGTGCATCCCGCCCTCAACCGCGCCGAGCCGATGCCCACACTCAAGCCTTTCGATCCGACCACCCTGCTGCTGATCGCGGCGCTGAACCCTGTGGTGATCGCCATAGGGTTGTGGATGGGTCTGAAAGCCGATCAGTGGCAGAAGCTGATCGTCGCGGCACTTGCCGCAGCGCTCGGGGGCTTCCTCGCGCTCTATGTGGCGATCCTGGTCGGAGTGATCCATCGCGAGGGCATCGGCGGCGAAGCCGGTATCGTCGCGCTGCAGAGCGTGTTCGGCTTCATCTGGGCGGTGATCGGCTGGACGTATGCCCGCTGGCGCGCCCCCCGCTAGATCGGAAGAGCGTCGTGTAGGGAAAGAGTGTAGATCTCGGTGGT
>CALFEM010000021.1 GCA_937950105.1 uncultured Alphaproteobacteria bacterium
ACGAGATGCCTAAGTGACTGGAGTTCAGACGTGTGCTCTTCCGATCTACACACATTCCTTCTGAAGCTCGGCACGATTTTGCGGACCATTTTGCACATTCCGGCTGAGATTGGATTGATGCGTAGTTCAAGCTTCGGCGTTCTCGTCATCGAGAACGGTATGTATACCAGCGCCGGCTGGCTTGTTGGCGTCGTCGCGCCGGCCGCAGTGTGTGCCACGCTCGGCATGCTGGGGGCGCTGGTGGCATGGCGGCTCGCATTCGGTTCACTCGCGGCAGATCCCCGTCCATGAGCATCGTATCGAAAATCAATCCCGAACCGCGCGACTGGCCCGCCTTCATTCTCGCCAACACCAAGCGGCTCAGCCCGCCGCTCACCCCCGAGATCGCGCTGCATCTTGCGGAGGAAAGCCTCCCCATCTGGCAGAAGACCGAGGAGGAGCTGGGCGAGATCAACGTGCCGCCGCCCTACTGGGCGTTCGCCTGGGCGGGCGGGCAGGCGCTGGCACGCCATATCCTCGACAACCCGGCGCTGGTGGCCGGCAAAAGCGTGCTCGACCTCGGCACCGGCTCCGGCCTGCAAGCGATCGCGGCAGTCAAGGCCGGTGCCGCCCACGTGCTCGCCGCAGACATCGACAAAATCGCGCTGGCCGCTTGCGCGCTCAATGCGGACGCCAATGGCGTGCAGTTCGAAACCACCGCCGACGACCTGCTCGCCGTGCCACTCGATCGGCCGTTCGACGTGATCCTGGTCGGCGATCTGTTCTACGAGCGCCAGCTGGCGGACCATGTGCTCGCGCTGATCGAACCCGCCGCCGCCGCGGGCAGTCTCATCCTGATCGGCGATCCGCAGCGCAACTACTTCCCCAAGGGCCGCTTCGTCGAGGCCGCACGCTACGAGGTTCCCGTCACCCGCGAACTCGAGGACGCTGAAATCAAGCGCACCGCCGTCTGGCGGCTCGGTGGTTCTGACTGACGTCATTCGGGCGCGTGAAGGGCGCATCTCCCCGTGCTAAGGTCCGGCCGGTCCGGGTGCGCGTGGAGCGTCGATCATGAGCTTTGCCGGCTTCAACGGTTACGCCATCATGCTGGCGACGGCCGCAAGCTTCCTGTTCGGCGGCGTCTGGTACGGCGCTTTTTCGAAGGCCTGGATGGACGCCGCGGGGGTCGACATCGAAAAACTCATAAAGGGCAAGAACGGGCCGATCATCACGCCCTACCTGATTACGCTCGCTGCGCTACTCATCATGTCGACCATGCTCGCCGGGATCGTCGGTCACCTCGGCGTCGTCAACCTCAAGAACGGGCTCATCACCGGCGCGCTGCTCTGGCTCGGCTTCGTCGCCACCTCGCTGGTCGTCAACCACGCCTTCCAGGGCGCCAGGCCGATGCTGACGCTCATCGACGGCGGTCACTGGCTCGGGGTGCTGCTGATCCAGGGCGCCATCATCGGCAGCTTCGGAGTGCCTTGACGATCGTCGCCGATGTGCGCTCGAGTGCGCGCGAGGAGAACAAGCGCATCGGCAACCCCGCCGGATGCTTCAAATACCTACCGAAACACTACGACGAAGGGGAGGGTTGCCGCCCCAAGGGCCCAACCTATAATGCCCCAAAATTCAAGCCAAATGGGAGGATCAAGCATGTCGGATAAGGTTTACCCGGTTCCTGCGCAATGGAAGACGCGGGCCTGGGTCGACAACGACAAGTACCTTGCGATGTACGAGCGCTCGGTCAAGGACCCGGTCGGTTTCTGGGGCGAGATGGGCCAGCGGCTCGACTGGATCAAGCCGTACACCAAGGTCAAGAACACCTCCTTCGATCCGCACAACGTGTCGATCAAGTGGTATGAGGATGGCGTTCTCAACGTCTCCGCCAACTGCATCGATCGCCACCTCGCCACGCGCGGCGATCAGGTCGCGATCATCTGGGAGGGCGACGACCCGACCCAGGACGAGAAGATCACCTATCGCCAGCTGCACGAGCGCGTCTCCAAGCTCGCCAACGTGATGAAGGCGCACGGCGTCAAGAAGGGTGACCGCGTCACCCTCTATCTGCCGATGATCCCCGAGGCGGCCTACGCCATGCTCGCCTGCGCGCGGCTCGGCGCCATCCACTCGATCGTGTTCGCCGGCTTCTCGCCGGACAGCCTGCAGAACCGCATCGAGGATGCCGACTCCAAGTTCATCATCACGTCGGACGAAGGCCTGCGCGGCTCCAAGACGGTGCCGCTCAAGAAGAATACCGACGCTGCGCTGGCGAAATGCAAGGGCGACGAGAAGGTGCTCGTCGTGCGCCGCACCGGCAATCCGGTGCCGTTCACGCCCGGCCGCGACTTCTGGCTGCACGAGGAGATCGTCAAGGTTTCCGCTGACTGCCCGCCGGAGCCGATGAACGCGGAAGACCCGCTGTTCATCCTCTACACGTCCGGTTCCACCGGCAAGCCGAAGGGCGTGCTGCACACCACCGGCGGCTATCTGG
>CALFEM010000022.1 GCA_937950105.1 uncultured Alphaproteobacteria bacterium
GACCACCGAGATCTACACTCTTTCCCTACACGACGCTCTTCCGATCTCTGGTCGAGCTGTGGCGCCCGACCATCGAGAAGCGAGCGGGCCGTGTCCTCGCCCGCCTTGACGATCTCACCGAGGATCAGGCCGCGTTCGGCCGCGTCGTCAACGATCTTTTGAAAGCGCTCGAGCTGGTCGAGGAGGAGTCGCAGGGGCAGCACGACGAGGAGAACGAGGACAGCGAGGAAAGCCCCGACGGCGGCGACGAGCAGGCCGAGGAAACCGAGGAAGGCGACAGCGGCAACGAGAAGCAGGACGCCGACAGCGAGGAGCGCGGCGAAGGCGGCGAGCAGCCCGAATCCGCCGACATGGCCGACAGCGACGAATTCGACGTCGAGAACGAGGGCATGGAAGAGGCCGAGACGCCGGAGCCGTGGCGGCCGAACCTCAACGTGCTCGATAGCCCGGAACGCTTCGGCTACTCGATCTACACGCGCGAGTTCGACGAAACCGTCGAGGCCGAGAAGCTCGCTTCGCCCGAGGAACTCGATCGCCTGCGCGCGTTCCTCGACAAGGAGCTGAAGACGCTGGCGAGCGTGATCGCGCGCCTCGCCAACAAGCTGCAGCGCCGCCTGCTGGCACAGCAGAACCGCGGCTGGGATTTCGATCTCGAGGAAGGCGCGCTGGACGTGGCGCGGTTGACGCGCGTCATCATCGACCCGATGGCGCCGCTGTCGTTCAAGCGCGAGCGCGACACCGACTTCAAGGATACCGTCGTCACGCTGCTGCTCGACAATTCGGGCTCGATGCGCGGGCGGCCGATCATGGTGGCGGCGGTGTGCGCCGAAATCCTCGCGCGCACGCTCGAACGCTGTAGCGTCCGCGTCGAGATCCTCGGTTTCACCACGCGCGCGTGGAAGGGTGGGCAGGCGCGCGAGCGCTGGATCGCGGCGGGCAAGCCCTCAGGCCCCGGTCGTCTCAACGATCTGCGCCACATCATCTACAAGACGGCCGATCAGCCGTGGCGGCGCGCGCGCCGTTCGCTCGCGCTGATGATGCGCGAAGGACTGCTGAAGGAGAACATCGACGGCGAGGCGCTGGCGTGGGCGCATGCAAGGCTGTTGGCGCGGCCCGAGCAGCGCCGCATTCTGATGATGATCTCGGACGGTGCGCCGGTCGACGATTCGACGCTGAGCGTGAACACCGGGACCTATCTGGAGAGCCACTTGCGCCAGGTGATCCACGAGATCGAGACGCGCTCGCCGGTCGAGCTGCTGGCCATCGGCATCGGTCACGACGTGACGCGCTATTATGCTCGGGCGGTGACGATCACCGACGCGTCCGAGCTGGCGGGTGCCATGACCGACAAGCTGGTCGAGTTGTTCGAGGAGAAGTCCGAGCGCACGGCGAACCAGCCGGCGGTACGCGGGGCACCGGCAAAGCCTGCGCCGGGCAAGCCGGCTCCGTCACGTGTTGCTGCCGGCAAGGGCCGCTCCGCATGAGCGCGGCGCAGCGGCATCGCGTGCAGGCGGGCGAGACGCGCTCCCGTTCGACGGCTCTGCTTGCCAGCGTGTTCATCGTGCCGCTCGCGGCGTTCGCGTTGGCGACGGCGGTCGCGGCGCAGATGAAGCCGAGCACAGCCGACCTCGAAACCGAGCGCATCGAGGTGCAGGCGAGCGAGATCGCGTATTTCGACAAGACCTCGTCGTCGAAGCGCTTCGGCCCGCTGGAATTTCGCGGCGGACTGGTGCTCACCTCGCCATCGAAGAATTTCGGTGGCTGGTCGGGGCTGACAATCGACGACAGCGGTCGCCGCATCGTCGCCGTGTCCGATGCCGGTACGTGGATGACGGCCGAGATCGCCTACGCAGATGGCCGCCCTGCCGGCATCCGCGAGGCCGTGCTCGGTCCGTTGAAGGCGCTGAGCGACAAGACGCTGCGCAAGAACCGCGATCGCGACGCCGAGGCGGTGGCGCTTGCGAGCGGGACGCTCGCCAAAGGTCAACTGCTGATCTCGTTCGAGGCCAACCATCGCATCGGCCGATTCCGCATCGGCGCCGACGGCGTCTCGGCGCCAGAGGGCTATCTCAACACGCCGCCCGAACTGAAGAGGACGCGCAAGCGCGACGGTCTCGAAGCGTTGACGGTGGTGCGCGGGGGGCCGCGCAAGGGTTCGATCGTCGCGTTCGCCGAAAGCTATCGCGACGAAGCGCGCAACCATACCGGCTGGATCTGGGTCGGCGATGCGCCCAAGAGCTTTCATCTCACCGACATCGGCGATTTCAACGTCACCGATGTCGCGAGCCTCGCAAACGGCGATCTGATCGTGCTGGAGCGCCGCTTCCGCTGGCTCGAGGGCGTCAAGATGCGCCTGCGCCGCGTTCCGGCCGGTGAGGTTCGGCCCGGCGCACTGGTGCGCGGCGAGGTGCTGCTCGAAGCGAACATGACGCACCAGATCGACAACATGGAAGCGCTGGCGGTGCACACCGACGCCAAAGGCCAGACGGTGCTGACGGTCATGTCGGACGACAATTTCAACGGCTTCCTGCAGCGCACGCTGCTGCTGCAATTCACACTTGTCGGCGAAACCAGCGTGCAGACGGCGCGGTGAGGCGTTTCCGCGTAAGATCGACACGCAGTGCGATACTCCCGGCGCGCGTTGCCGGGGGCCAGGCTTCATCGAAAGTGGTCGACGGCTGCACGATGGATCCCGGTGACGAGCACCGGGATGACATCTGTGCGAAGCGAACGTCGCCTCAGAAATTGAAGCCGAGCGCGTTGCCGATGATGCTGGCGGCACTGTCGCCGCCTCCCTTGCGCGGCTGGCCCTGCGGCGTCGACCGCGCCACCTGATCCGGCTTGAAGCGCGGCGCGGGCGGGGCAAGGTGATTGCGGCCCTTGTTGATCTTCTTCCACTCGCCGTCGAGCGCCTGCGTCACGCGCTTCTCGTGGCCGTAGATGTCGACGAACGTCTTCACCTTGCCGTCGTCGCCGACCCACGCGGTGAAGTACGCGAGATGGATCGGAAGTCGCTTCGTAATCTCGACTTCGTTGTTGGCAGGACCGGACTTGGCGAGCTGGCGCACCTTCTCGACGCTCCAGCCTTTGTCATAATCGAGGACGATTTCGGCGAGGTTCATCGGATTGCGCACGCGCAGGCAGCCGTGGCTCAACGTGCGCTGGCGGGCGTTGAACATCCACTTGTCCGGCGTGTCGTGCATGAAGATGGTGTGCTGGCTCGGGAACGAGAACTTCACTGTGCCCACCGCGCTCTTGCCGCCAGGCTGCTGCCAGACGTGATAGTTGCGGATGTCGTCCTTCGACCAGTCGATGCTGCGCCAGTCGCGCTTCTCACCGCTCTTGGTGGTGATCTCGAGCCCGTGCTGGCGCATCAGGCCGCCGCCCTTGAGCAGGCTCGGCCACAGCTCGTGCACCATGATGCTGTCCGGCACGCGCCATTGCGGGCGCAGCACCACGTGCTTCAGCTGGCGCGAGAAGATCGACGACTGCTTGGAGATCTCGCCGACGACGATGCGGTCGGCGCGCACGGTCTCGCCGTTGCGCACCACGTACTGCATGAACTCGGGGATGTTGTTGAAGACGTAAAGCTCGCCGAGGTCGTCCCACATCCAGCGCCAGAATTCCATGTTGGCGCGCAGTCGCTTCGCTTCGGCCGATAGCTTGCCGCCGCCCTTGCCGTCAGCGGATGCCTTGAGGAACGCCTGACGCAAGCGCTCGAACTGGGGATGCACGGGATGCAGTGCGGCGAGGGCCGACGCGACGTCCTCGGCGGCTGCCAGCTTGTCGAGAACGTCCCTGGGCTCGTGCAGTTGCGGTTTGCGGTCGAGGTTGGAATTCAGCATGCCGGCGGGGTCGGGAATGCGGCCGCCGCGCGCGTGGCGCGCGTAGGTGAGCGCCGCCAGCGACAGCTTGTGCTCGGTCGCCGCCAGCGCCTCCGGCGTCGTCGCGATGCCGTCGAGCGCGGGCAGACCGATCAGTTTCGTGTCGAGGCCATAGGCGGCAGCGTCTGTGATGGCGTTGGCCAGCGCGCGGCCCTTGGCATTGAGGCCGGCCGCGTCGACCCACAGCGGCGCGGCGTTGCGGGCCTCGTAGAAAGCGGTCAGCGCGGCGCGATCGGCCTCTGTGGCTTCGTCGGCGGTGGCGGCAGCTTGCGCCAGTTGGCCCTTGAGCGCGACTGCGAGCGGGCTCTCCATGGATACGGCCGCTACGGCAGGTTTGGTGGCAGCGTCGGCCAGCTGCGGTTCCACGGCGA
>CALFEM010000023.1 GCA_937950105.1 uncultured Alphaproteobacteria bacterium
GTGACTGGAGTTCAGACGTGTGCTCTTCCGATCTCGTCCGCCGACGGCACGCGAGGCGAGCACCGCCTGGATCGCCTCGTGCGCGCGGGTCTTGCGACCGAACCCGCCGCCCAGATAGGTGGTGTTGATGAACAGGCGGTCGGCGGGGATCTTGAGCGCCGCCTCGAGGCCCATGCGGATGAAGTCGTGCCCCTGCGTGCCGAGCCAGATCTCCGTGCGCGCCTCCGTCGCCTCGGCTGTGCAGCTGATCGGCTCCATGCAAACATGCGTCAGCAGCGGCACGACATACTCGGCCTCGACGGTCCGTGCGGCCGCGGCGAACGCGCCGGGCAGATCGCCGCGCTTCACGGTCGGCGGTACATCGGTCGCATCGAGCGCGGCCTTCATCCGCCGGTCGATCGCGGATGTACCGAGCTTGTCGTCCTCGCTTGTCGTGAAAGTGATCTTGAGCTTGTCGGCCGCCTGCTTGGCCTGCCACCAGCTCTTCGCCACGACCACGGCGCCGCGCGGCACGCGCACCACGGCCTCGACGCCGGGCACGCCCCGAACACTGGCCTCGTCGATCGTGGCGACGTCGGCGCTGTAGACGGGCGCCAGTCGGACGGCGCCAAACAGCATGCCGGGACGCTTGACGTCGATCGAGAACACGGCAGAGCCATTGGCCTTGGCCGGTGTGTCGAGCCGGCGCACGGCTTTACCGGTCAGCGTCCGCTCCGAGACGGGACGCAGCACGGGCTCTGCTGGAATCGGCAGCTTCTGCGCTGCCTCGACGAGGTTCCCGAACGGGATGCGCCGGCCCGAAGCGGCATACACGATGTGGCTGTCCTGAGCCTGCAGCGTGGCAGCGGCGACGCCGAGCCTTGCGGCCGCGGCCTCGGTCAGCATCATGCGCGCCTGCGCCGCCGCGCGCCGCATCGGATCGTGGAAGTGGCGGATGGCGTAGGAGCCGACCGAGCGCATCTGCCCGAATGGCAGGCGGTAGTCGGGAGTCGGCTGTTTCGGCATGTCGATGGCGATTGCCGTCCAGTCGGCCCCGAGCTCCTCGGCAAGGATCTGAGCCATGCCGGTGTGCGTGCCCTGGCCCATCTCGCAGGTTGGCAGCACGAAGGTGACGCGGTTGTCGGCGCCGATGCGGATGTAGGCTTTGGGTGTCGAGGGTTGCATCGGGCGGGGCTGCTGCTGTCCAAGTGCATCGGTCGGCAGCACGAGGGGGATCGAGAGCGCTGCGGCTGACGCCGTGGCGCCCGCAAGGAAGGTGCGGCGGTGAATGTCGACGGTCATAGTGAGCCTCCTTTGGACGTTAGCCGCGGGCAAACGCGGCGGCGCGATGGACAGCGGCGCGGATGCGGGGGTAGGTGCCGCAGCGGCAGATGTTGCCGCTCATGGCGTTGTCGA
>CALFEM010000024.1 GCA_937950105.1 uncultured Alphaproteobacteria bacterium
AGTGGCGGCATGCAGTGAGGCGAGCCTGCACCAGCATGGCCGCAAAATCTCCCGCCTCGCGCGAATGCACCTGAAATCTTGTCGGGGCCGCTCGTAGACTGACGGCATTGCCGATTGTCCTGCCAACAGGCTTGCGTCGAGAAGCTTCATGCCGGCGGGACTTGACGCCCGGTCGAATTCAATTCCTCGACGACCGCCTTTTCTGATCATGCTGAACTCCCACGCGAGACGTGCGGCCATTACCGCACGCGGGAGCCCGAACCGGTATCCCAAGAAAATAGGAGGGCGAAAATAAAAGGGGCAGCATTCGGAGACCGGGACCCTGACGAGGAACCGTCCTCCAGCCTCTACTCTCGAGCGCATGTCTCGGCGACCGGCGCTGGACGTAGCGACGCCTCGATGAGCGATGCACGCCGGGCCTGATCGCGTCCGGCGCTGCCTCGCAGGAGGCAGTGCCGGACGAGTGTCAGCCCGGTTGGCCTAGTTGGCCCGGCTGACCTGCACGAGGTTGTCCGAGAACGACGGGGCGTGGCCCATGTCGGTGAACTCGGCGGAGCTGATCGAATTCACCGTGCCGTCGTTGAGCTGACGCCAGTAGCCGAGCGACGCCACCACCACGCCCTTGTTGACGTCGCTGGTGATGCGCGCCACGCCCTTGAACGCACCGCGACTGTTCTCGACCTTGACGCGGTCGCCATCGACGATGCCGCGCGGTTCGGCATCGCCGGCGTTGATGAGCACGAACTGGTCGCCCTGGCCTTTGATCTTCTGCTCCATGTTGGCGTAGCAGGAGTTCAGGAAGCCATGGCTCTTCGGCGACACGATGTTGAGCGGGTAGGTTTTGGCAAGCTCGGGGTTGTTGGTCGGGCTCTCGCGCGGGCCGACATAATCGGGCAGCGGGTCGAGCGGCTCGCCGGGCTGGAACCCTTCATACATCTGGCGGAACGGGCCGGCGACGAAGTTGGTGGCGCCCTCGACCATGAGCTGGCACTTGCCCGTCGGCGTCGGGAAATCTCCCTGCTTGTGGCGGGCGCGGTCGTCCTTGGTGCCGACCTTGAGGCGCGCGTAGCCATGCTGGCGCAGGTACTCGAGATCAATACCCTCGCAGGCCGGTGACGCCCAGTCCACGTAGTGCTCGAGGCACTCGCTGTCCGACCATTTGAAGTTGTCTTCCTCGAAACCCATGCGGGCGGCGAGTCGACGGAAAATCTCGTTGTTCGGAATCGCCTCGCCGGGGCTTTCGACGCACTTGGCGTTGTAGGTCAGGTAGAGGTGCCCCCACGACAGGATCATGTCTTCCATCTCGGCGCCCATGGACGCCGGCAGCACGATGTCGGCGTAGGACGCGGTGTCGGAGATGAAATGCTCGGCCGACACCAGGAACAGGTCCTCGCGCAGCAGCCCCTTGACGATCTTGTCCGTCTCAGGCGCCTGCGTCACCGGATTTGAATTCCAGCACATCATCGATTTGATCGGCGGGTCGAGTGGCATCTCGCCGGTCAGCGCGCGGCCGATCTGCAGATTATTGACGACGCGCGTGCCCTCGGGGATGAGGTCCGGCCGGCAGATCACGTCGAACTTGTACGGGTGCTCCCACACCGGGAATTGCGTGATGCCGCCGCCGACATGCCGCCACGCGCCTGTGAGCGCCGGAATGCAGGTGACGGCGCGGATGGTCTGGCCGCCGCCGTAGTGACGTTCGAGTGCGACGCCGATGCGGATGGCGGCGGGCTGGGCCGTCGCGAGTTCACGCGCGAGCTTGACGATGTCGGCCGCCGGTACGCCGGTGATCGCTTCCGCCCATTCCGGCGTGCGCGTGCTGGCGCGCTCTTTCAGCGCCTCGAAGCCGACCGTGTAGTTGTCGACGTAATCCTGATCGACGAGGCCCTGCGCAATGATCGAGTTGATCAGCGCCATGGCCAGCGCGCCGTCGGTGCCGGGCCTGGGGCAGATGTGCCAGTCGGCTTCCTTGGCCGTGCGCGACTTGTAGGCGTCGATGACTACGACCTTGGCGCCGAGCTTCTGCGCGTCGCGGACGATGGCCCAGTGATGCAGGTTGGTGCTGACGCTGTTGCATGCCCAGATGACGATGTACTTCGAGTGGATATAGCTTTCCGGATCGAGGCCGGCCGTCGGTCCGACGGTCAGCAGCCACGCCGTGCACGAGCCCTCGCCGCAGAACGTGCGCTCGCAGACCGTGGCGCCCAAGCGGTTGAAGAAGGCATCACCGCCGTTGAGTCCGTGCACCAGGCCCTGGTGACCGAGATAGCTGTAGGGGATGATCGCCTGCGGCCCGTGTTCGGCAATGATCGCCTTCCAGCGCGACGTGATAGTGTCGAGCGCCTCGTCCCAGGTGATGCGCTCGAACTGCTTCGAGCCCTTCGGCCCGACGCGCTTCAGCGGGTAGAGCACGCGGTCGGGATGATAATGGCGCGTCTCGTAGTCCTTCAGCTTGACGCAGAGGCCGCCGCGCGTCATCGGGTGGTCGGGATTACCGCGCACGCCCTTCAGCCGGCCACCCTCGACATCGAACAGCATCGCGCACGTATCGGGACAGTCGTGCGGGCAGGCACCGAAAGACGTGATGGTCGCGACGCGCTCGTTCATGGGGTTTCCTCGCTTGTTTTTTTATGAGGCTCGGTCCGTGCGCTGGCACTGCCGAGGCCGGCCACCGGAGCAAACCCCAAAACGCCGTCATCACCAAGCGCCAAAGTCGGAATTGTCGACAGCGGACGATTGCTGCGCCGCGCCATCGGCTGCGGTGAGAGCGCTACTCCCGCCGGCGGTGGCTGGCGGCACGCTCTCGAACCGCGCGGCCATCGACGCATCGACGACGGCTGTAGTATGGATTTGAGGCGGGGCGGCCAGCGCGCAACCCGGCATACAGCCCATGGGACAACGCGCCGGACGGGAGACATCGCAGCTTCATGAAACGCGTCCCTCTCGCGGAAGCCTGGACCGGCGTTGCCGATTGCCGCGCCTGCGCGATCCGCCGCTCGGTCCTGTTCGCCGGCCTCGTCGAGAAGGACTTCGACGAGTTGCACCGCCCGATCGACCAGATGCTGTTTCCCGCCGGAGGTTCGATCTACTCCGCCGGCGATCCCGGTGAGACGCTTTTCACCATCCGCTCCGGTCTCGTGAAGCTGACGCGCTTTCTCCCCGACGGCAGCCAGCGCATCGTGCGCCTGCTGCGCCGCACCGACGTCATGGGGCTCGAGACGCTGATCGGCAACGACTACGAGCACACCGCCATCACGTTGCAGGACACCGAACTCTGCCGCCTGCCGGTCGAAGCGGTGCGCCGCCTGTCGCGCGGCAACAACCAGCTCTACAACGAGCTGATGGCGCGCTGGCACCGCGCCCTCAGCGATGCCGACCGCTGGATCGCCGATTTCTCGACCGGAACGGCGCGGGCGCGCGTCGCACGGCTGCTGTTGTGGCTCGCCGAGCTCGAGGAGGGAAACACCTGTCAGTTGTTCGGTCGCGAGGACCTCGGCGCCGTGCTCGGGCTCACCACCGAGACCGCGAGCAGGACCATGGCCGAGATGAAGCGCCAGGGTCTCATCACCGAGACGAAGCCCAACCGCTTCCTGCTCGACATCCCGCGGCTGGAGCAGATCACGTCCTGAGGCCGCACCGAGACGTCCGGCGCGGCCCTTTCGCAACGCGAAGCGTTCAGCCGAGCGGCTCCAGTCGCGCCGCCGTGCGCTTGTAGGCCGGCGTATGCGAGGCCTGGTCGAACTTCGCGTTGGTCAGCCGGTTGGCCGGCGCCTCGCCGAAGTGGAACGGATAGAAGATGGCACCTTCGAGCGTCTTCTCCGTCACCTTGACCTTGACCTCGACGGCACCGCGCTTGGTGACGATGCGCGCCCGCCCGCCGTGGGCGAGACCATAACGGCGCGCGTCCTCCGGATGCACTTCGACCTCGCCCTCGGGCTTCATGTGATCGAGACCGAGCGAGCGTCGCGTCATCGTGCCGGTATGGTAGTGCTCGAGCAGGCGCCCGGTATTCAGGTTCAGCGGGTACCTGTCGTCGACCATGTCATCGCCGTCGCCCGACTGCGTCACGCACGAGAAAGTCGCGCGGCCAGACGGCGTCGGAAAGCTCTCGGCGTAGAGATAGCGCGTGCCCGGATGCGCAGCGTCGAGACACGGCCACTGCAGCCCGCCGTTGCCGAGCCGGTGATGCTGCATGCCGGCATACGACGGCACCAGCGACGCGATCTCGTCCATGATCGCCGCCGTCGACGGATACGACATCGGATAGCCCATCGCCGTGGCGATATCGCAGACGATCTGCCAGTCGGGACGCGCCTCGCCCGGCGGCGTGACGGCGGGACGCAACAATTGCACGCGCCGCTCGGTGTTGGTGAAGGTGCCATCCTTCTCGGCGAAACTCGCCACCGGCAGCACCACGTCGGCCAGCGCCGCGGTTTCCGACAGGAACATGTCCTGCACGACGAGGAAGTCGAGAGCCTTCAGACCGTGCTCGACCTCGGCTATGTCCGGGCTCGACCCCATCGGGTTCTCGCCCATCACGTACATGCCCTTGATGTCGCCGTGGACGGCGCCTTCCTCGAGCTGCACCACCGTCAGGAACTGGTTGTCCGGCATGGGCACGCCCCAAGCCTTTTCGAACTTGGCGCGATCCTTCGGGTCCTTGATCGAGTGGTAGCCCGGCAGCGCGTTGTGCTGGCCCTGCATGTCGGACGCGCCCTGCACGTTCGACTGGCCGCGCAGCGGTATGAAGCCGGTGCCCGGACGGCCGACGTGGCCGGTCAGGATCGACAGGTTCGCCATGGCCAGCGCGCCATCGACGCCGCTCAGGTGCTGCGTGATGCCCATGCCCCAGAGCAGCATGCCGCGTTCGGCCTCGCCGTAGATCTTCGCCGCGGCACGGATGCGATCGGCTGGAACGCCGGAAATCTGCTCGGCGGACTCGGGCGTGCAGGACTTGATATGCTCGCGATAGGCGTCCCATCCGTCCGTGCGCGCGGCGATGAAGTCGGGATCGTCGAGCCCCATCTCGATGACGGCGTGGGCGATTGCGTTGAGAACGGCGACGTTGGTGCCGGGCTTCGGCCGCAGCCACACATCGGCGTGGTTGACCATCTCGATGCGGCGCGGATCGACGACGACGATTTTGGCGCCATCCTCGTACTTCGCCTTGAACACCTGGCTCGACATCACCGGATGCGTCTCGGTGGTGTTGGAGCCGACGATGATGAAGGCCGTGGCGAGACGCACGTCCGGCGCCGATGCCGACGGCGCACTCGAACCGACCGCGTTCTTCAACGCGACCGCCGAGGCCATGTGGCAGAGCCGCGCGCAGTGGTCGATGTTGTTGGTGGCGAAGGCGCAGCGCACGAGTTTCTGAAAGACGTAGTTGTCCTCGTTGGTCGCACGCGCCGAGGTGATGCCGGCGAGGGAGTGCGGGCCATGCTTCGCCTTGATCTCGTTGAAGCGGCGCGCGACCAGGGCGATCGCCTCCTCCCAGCTCGCTTCCTCGAGTTTTCCGTCCTTGCCGCCGCGGCGGATCAGCGGCTTCGTCAAACGATCCGGATGGTGGATGAAGTCCATGCCGAAGCGGCCCTTGACGCACAGGTTGCCGCTGTTGGCGTCAGACGCATGCGATGGATTGACGGCGACGACACGATTGCCTTCAGTCTCGAACTCGATGGCACAGCCTACACCGCAATAGCCGCAGATCGTCGTCGTCTTCGCGCGCAGATGCTTCGGCCGGGTGCCCTTGTCGGAGAGATCCTTCAGCGCGCCGGTCGGGCAGACGCCCACGCACTGGCCGCAGTTGTTGCATTCGGTATCGCGGAAATCGTGCGTACCGCTGACCAGAGCCGGATAGCCGGCAGCGTCGGCGGTGTAGACCGCGCGATGCTGCACCTCGTTGCAGATGCGCATGCACTGCATGCACTTGATGCACTTCTCGTGGTCGAGCTGGAAGAAGGGCCACGACACCAGCGGCCGCAGGGCCTCGGAAGCACCGCTCGTGCCGAAATCCCGGACGATCTCGAGATCGGAAGAGCACACGTCTGAACTCCAGTCACTTAGGCATATCGCATGCCGTC
>CALFEM010000025.1 GCA_937950105.1 uncultured Alphaproteobacteria bacterium
GCCGCTCTCCTTCTCGGCGGTTTCGGGCGAATATTCGTCGCCGAGGTAGCGCGCGGCGAGCAGCTGGAACGACGGCACCGCGGTGCGGCCGTCGGCGAGCGTATAGCTGCCGGTGAGCGCCGGCTGCACGTCGATGCCGGTGGCGTCGGCGAGTGCGCCGGTCTTCTTGTCGAAGCACAGCGGCTTGCCGTTGGCGTCGCGCGCGAACAGGCCGTCGTCGGCGGTGCCCGGCGCCTGGATGACCAGCCACGGCGCGTTGGTGTAGCGCACGAGATAGGGCAGATCGACCTGCTCGGTGCGCAGCAATTCGTGGATCAGCGCGCCGATGAAGACGCCGTCGGTGCCGGGCTTGATGCCGATCCACTCGTCGGCGACCGCCTGATAACCGGTACGCACGGGGTTGACCGTGACCACCTTGACGCCCTTCGACTTGAGCTTGCCGATGCCCATCTTGATCGGGTTCGAGGCGTGATCCTCGGCGACGCCGAACAGCATGAAGTATTTGGTCAGCTCCCAGTCCGGATCGCCGAACTCCCAGAACGCGCCGCCGAACGTGTAGAGGCCGCCGGCCGCCATGTTGACCGAGCAGAAGCCGCCGTGAGCGGCGAAGTTCAAGGTGCCGAACTGCTGCGCCCACCAGCCGGTGAGCGACTGCGACTGGTCGCGGCCGGTGAAGAACGCGAGCTTCTTCGGGTCATTCTTGCGGACGTCGCCAAGCCAGCCGGTGGCGATCTCGAGCGCCTCGTCCCAGCTGATCTCGACGAACTCGCCGGAGCCGCGCTCGCCGACCCGCTTCAGCGGCGCCCTGAGGCGTGCCGGCGAGTAGTGCTGCATGATGCCGGCGGAGCCCTTGCCGCACAGCACGCCCTTGTTGACGGGGTGGTCGCGGTTGCCCTCGATGTAGCGGACGAGACCGTCCTTCAGGTACACCTTGATGCCGCAACGGCAGGCGCACATGTAGCAGGTCGTGGTCTTGATCTCGTCGGCGGGCGATACATCTATCGCGACACCCGGCTCGCGTGACGACGCGCTGCTCATTCGCTTCCCTCCCCGATTTCGGCCCGGTTCCCGTCTGGTCCGGCCTGTCGCGTGACACGACGCCGGGAGCACACGCCGCCGCCGCTCGGGCGGTTGCCGTGATGCAGACATGGGTCGGTCATCATATTCGGAGTTTCGAATACATTGGCGGTGGCGTGGCGGGCAAGGGGGCGGCGCCATAATTCTACGCCCGCGTGTGCTCGGCACGGCGGACCGCGCCGGTGGCGCAAGGTGATGTTTCACGAACATTTATAGCCCGGAGCGTAACGTGGAGGATGGCGGGGTGATGCGCCGGGGGCAGTGTTTGCGCGGTTTGTCGCAGGTGCTTAGCGGGTACAGAGATCGCGGCGACCGGCCGGCGGCAGGGCGCGAGCGGCTTGCGGCTGTCGCCGGGGAGCGTCGAAACGTATGATCCGGTCACGAGCAATGTGCGGTCTCGCCAGTGCCTGTGCCGGCCTGCTCGGTGCGGCGGGCGCAACGGCAGCCTGCCCGGTCGCACCGCCTGCGATCCGCGATCTAGAAATGGCGCGGCCCTATACCGATGCAGCCGGCAGCAACGCCGATGCCGCCACCACGGCCCGCCACACGGCCGAAGCGGAGCCGCTGAAAGCCTGGCTCTCGTTCGTCACGCGGTCGGCCGACGCGGCGATGTCCGCCAGCGGCGATGCTGCGGCCGAGGCCGGTCGGTGCGCGGTTGGCTGGCTCGCGGAGTGGGCGCGGGCGGGTGCGCTGCTCGGTGACATGACATCGAAGCAGGCCGAGTACGAGCGCAAATGGGACATGACCGGCGCCGCGCTCGCCTGGCTGAAAGTGCGCCGCTACGCCAGCCCCGATGAGCGGCGCGACATCGACACGTGGCTGGCGCGGCTCGCCGACGCGTCGACGCGGTTCGCCGAGTTGCCCGGCCACACGCGCAACAACCACTGGTACTGGCTCGGCCTCGGCCTCGGCGCGGTCGCGACTGCAACGGCCGATCCGGCGCGCTGGGCCCGCGCGCACGCCATCTATCGCGACGCGCTCGCCGACATCGCCGCCGACGGTACTCTGCGGCTGGAGATGGCACGCGGGAAGCGCGCGCTGCACTACCACGCCTTCGCCGTGATGCCGCTCGTCACGCTTGCCGAACTGGCAGCGATGCGCGGCGAGGACTGGTGGAGCGAGCGGGATGGCGCGCTGCATCGTCTCGTCGCCCGGACGTTAGCCGGGCTGGCTGATCCATCCGCATTCGACACGCTCGCAGGCGTCGCGCAGGAGCGGCCCGTCAACCCGCAAGCCGGCTGGATCGCGCTCTATGCCGCGCGCTTCCCCGAGCGCGTACCAGCCGGCTTGCCGGCTTCGAAGCCGTCGCACCGCTGGCTCGGCGGCGATGTGCGATTGATGTCTGGTGCCGCCGCCGATTGACGCCCTCGCCGATAGGGGCTCGGGCGATCGGGGCGGGTGTGCCACCATAGTTTCTACCGTCATCCCGGCGCAGGCCGGGATCCACGCCAGCTCTCGGCGCGCGCGAGGCCTTCGCCGGCATGACGGTGCCGGGTCGCCTCGTCGCGCTCATCACCGCAACTGACGCGCGCCGCCCGTCCGCCTATAGTGCTGGTCGCACTCAGCCGACAGGGCCCGCATGAGCACCGACCACGTCCTCTACGACATCCGCGACGACGGCATCGCGATCGCTACGCTCAACCGTCCCGAAGCGCGCAACGCGCTGACCTTCGACATGTACGAGCGGCTCGCGGGCATCTGCCGTGACATCGTGCCCGGCGGTCCCGTCAAGGTGCTGATCGTGACCGGCGCCGGCGCCAAGGCGTTCGCGGCCGGCACCGACATATCGGCGTTCCGTGACTTCCGCACGCGCGAGCAGGCGATCGCCTATGAGGTGAAGATGGACGCCGTGCTCGGCTCGATCGAAACCTGCGCGGTGCCGACCATCGCCGCGATCGCCGGCGCCTGCACCGGCGGCGGCGGCGCCATCGCCGCGTGCTGCGACCTGCGCATCGCCACGCGCGACATGAAATTCGGCTTCCCGATCGCGCGCACCCTCGGCAATTGCCTGTCGATGACCAATCTCGCGCGGCTGTCGGAGCTGATCGGGCCGGCGCGCACGAAGGACATCCTGTTCACCGCGCGACTCATCGAAGCGGACGAAGCGCGCGCCTGCGGGCTCGTCAGCGAGGTGCTGGAGGATCACGCGGCGCTGATGGCGCGGGCGCTGGCACTGGCGCGCCAGCTCACCACGCACGCGCCGCTCACCTTACGCGCCACCAAGGAAGGGCTGCGCCGGCTGCGCGATACGGGCGCGCCGGGACGGGATCACGATCTCATCGCCATGTGCTATGCGTCGGAGGACTTCCGCGAGGGCATGGACGCCTTCCTCGCCAAGCGCGCGCCGCAGTGGAAGGGAAAGTGATCGCTTCGCGAGTGGGCCGCGGCCCACGCCGCCCGGGGGCCGGGAGACCCCGAACCCCCACCTTTTTTCGTGTTAGAGGGAGACGGCTCGGGAGGCTCGGTCTCCCGACGGGGAGCGGGGCTGGCCCCGCAGGCCGCACAGCGGCCTTCACTCGGTACGCAACGAGACGCCATGAAAACTTCCGACATCGAGATCCTGATCGTTCCCGGCTGGTCGAGTTCCGGCCCCGATCACTGGCAGTCGCGCTGGCAGCGCAGTCTCAAGACCGCGCGTCGGGTCGAGCAGTCGGACTGGTATCACCCGAACCGGGACAAGTGGGTGGCGACACTGATCTCGACCATCGCCAAGTCGGAGGGTGATCTGCCGCTGATCCTGATCGCGCACAGCCTCGGTGTGGCGACCGTCGCGCACGCGGCGCGAGAGTTGCCGGCGGGGACGATCACCGGCGCCTTCCTCGTGGCGCCCGCCGATGTCGACAACGCCCGCGCGTGGCCCGTCACCGAGGGTTACACGTTCGACGAAACACACCACGGTTTCGCGCCGCTGCCGATGCAACGGCTGCCGTTCCCGTCGGTGGTGATCGCGTCGTCGAACGACCCCTATTGCACGCTGCCGCGGGCCGAGGCGATGGCGGCGCAGTGGGGCTCGATGTTCGTGCCGGCGGGCGAGGCGGGACACATCAACGTCGCCTCGGGGCATGGACCCTGGCCCGAGGGTTTGATGCGCCTCGGGTGGTTTCTGAAGCAGATCGCGGATGGGCGTTCGACGCCGCAACCGGGTCACTGATCGCGGCGTGCAAGCAAAAGCCGGAAGCCGGTGCCCACGACGGGCACCGGCCCCCGGCCAATCGTCATGCCGAGTACCGACGACGTGCGCTCAGCCCTTGGCGGCTTCGATGTCGGTGACGGCCTTGGCGAGGAACTCGCTCATGGCGTTGCGGATCTCGCCCTCGGACACCGATACGCCCTTGGCGGTGAAGTCGGCGAGAACCTTGCGCACCACGTCGTCGTCGCCCTTCTCGGCGAGGTCGGCGCGGCGGACGTCCTTGACGTAGTCTTCGAGAGCAGTGCCCGAGATGCCGAGCTTGGCGCCGGCCCACTCTGCCAGCATCTTGTTGCGGCGCGATTCCGCCTTGAACTTCAGCTCGGCGTAGTGCGCGAACTTCTTCTCGAAGCCCTTTTCGCGGTCATTGAACGTCGTCA
>CALFEM010000026.1 GCA_937950105.1 uncultured Alphaproteobacteria bacterium
GCTCGGCGCGGCCGGCGGAGGCGGCGGGCGCATCGACGTCGCCCGCCTGCTGCATGACGCCAGCGGCGGTCGAGGCGATCACCGCTGCCATGCCGGCGAGGCCGGCGGCGGCATCGAGCAGCCGCGCGCGCGGGCGCGGCATCGCTGCCGAACCGAACCAGATCGCCTTCTGCACCACGCTCATTCGTCACCCCCCGGGAGAACTGCGGACGACCTGAGCTACAGGATGCCGCCGCGACCGTCCACCGCCCGGACTACGGACAGCGCGGGCACACGGTTGTGCTGATTGCGGATCAATTCACCCGTCAGGACTGTCGTTCGAGCCCCGCCAGCCGCTCCAGCATGCGATGTACGGCGATGATCTGCGGCGCGCGCCGGGTCAGGTAATCGCGCCCGGTGTAGCCCCACCAGTCCCAGCACGCCTGCGGATTCAAGGGGCTCGTCTCTGTCTGCGGGAACAGGACGATCATGCGGTTGGTATCGGCCCAGCGGTCGTAGCCGGTCGACTGAATGAACGCGTCGCCGGCGAGTTGGCGGTTCTGCCCGCAGCCGTGATAGGCGACGTGGACCCGGCAGAGCTGCGCGCCGGTCTGGTTGCCCGCGCAGGCCTTCGGCACATAGGCGGCGCCGCTGTCGGCCATGCCGTGGTTGACGAGGTCGCGCGTGAACGGGCGCTGGTCGAATACGAGGAAGCTGCCGGACGGCGCATTGGCGCGCGGCGCCAGCGGACCATAGAGAAAATTGAGCAGGTCGCCGGCCTGGTCGTAGTCGCAATCGACGATGTAGGGCTTGCCGGTCACGTCACAGGCCTGCCCCTCGGTCTCGGTGACGAAGGCGTGGCCTGCATCGAGCGTGGCCACCAGCTTGATGTTGCCGGGCGCCAGTCCGAGCCGTTCGTAGAAACTGGCGGCGGCCTGCACGATGGCCGGGACAACGGTGTGATCGGAGCGCCCGGTGAACAGATAGACGCGGTCCTGCACCGTCGCGGTCATCGGCGCGATCAACCCCTGCGTCGAGAGGGAGCGCGCCTTGTCGGCCAGCATCGGCGGGTTCGGTACACCCCAGATCTGCATGGCGTTGAGCATGCAGCCGTTGATCGCCTTGGTGGCATTGAGAATGGCGGAAGCCGGCCCCGGCATGACATCGGCGAACAGGCTTTCGGCGCAGCCGTAGGGGCCGCCGGCGATGATGCCGGCGCCGATGACGGACTCGGAATGCGCGAGCTGGAACTGCCCGGCCATGTAGGCGCCCGAGGAAATGCCGGAGACGGTCGTTTCATTCATGCTTGCGACGCCGGACGGAAGTGCGCTCGACGGCTCGTTGCGGCAGCCGGTGAGCGCCATGACGGCGAGCGCGGCCGTGACAACGCCGGCCAGCGCCATGCCGCGGCGGTGCAGGGCGCCGCGGGCCGCAGTCGAACGCGGAGCTGGGGTGGGCATTGCGGGGGCTCGCTTTCTCGCCTCGTCGGAAGGAGCGAACTTACCCCCATCGGAGTGGCGAGGGAATGTCGGCGTGGCCGTTCTGTCTGCAAGGCGCGCGGCCCCCGCGAGCCCCTTGTCGGGGGTGCGGGGGCCGGCCCGGCCGAACAGTGACGGAGGAAAGCGGTCGTCACCAGCCCTTGCAGTCGAAGCTCGTCTTCAACCACGGCGTGTTCAGTCGGCAGGTGTTGCCGGTCTTTTTCAGATACTTGCCGAGCCCGCCAAGACCCGAGCCGCCCTTCTTCTTGCGCGGTGCCGGCTCTTCGTCGTCCTCGGTGGTCGCGACGCTCGCGGTGTTGACCTCGCCCGCAGGCTTGGCGGCGCCTTTCGTGGCCGCGGCTGCCGCGATGCCTGCCGCACCGGCAGCGGTGGCGGCGGCCGCCGTGGTGGTGGTGGTCGATGCCGAGGGTGCTGCATCGCTCAGCGTCTCGCCGGTGACGGCTGCCGTCTGCTGGTTGTCGCAGCGGGCGAGATCAGCGGGGGCGCGCTTCCAGTAATAGGTCTCCGAGAACAGACGGATGCCGGCATAGCCGACCACGCGCAGCTTGTCCTGGCCGACCGCCTTCAACTCGACGTCGTACTTGCGGCCGTGCTCCGGGGAATAGATCCAGCCCGAGTCCCAGATGCCGCCGCCGGCCGACTTGACGTTGCCGATAATCTGCTCGCCGCAGCCGCTACGGTCCTTTTCTGACTTCACCCAGACGACCTTGCCGCACAGCCCCTTGCCGCAGTCGGCGATCTCGACGGCGCCACGGCCGGTGTTGTCGATCCAGACGCCGCGCGGGTCGGCCTCGGCCAGTGCCGAGCCGGCGGTCAGCAGCGTGGTGGTGGCGATCGCCAGCGCGGCGAGGCCCGGTCGGTATCCCTTGGTGGTCGCCTTGGTCATCGGGTGATCTCCTGAACGAGAGCGTGATTGCTCGGTTGCTGAGACCTCGTTTGCCATGGCGGGTGGTTAACGGCTGTTCCGGCAGGAACAGGATGCGGATTTTCGCTTCCGACCTCGCTGCGGCTACGGACTCGGCTGCTGGAGGGAGTGGCGCAGACCCTTCCATCCCCGACGATCAGGCCGTAATGCTCAGCGCGTTCCGTCCCGATCCCGGCCCCGATCCTGCGAGTCGATTCCCAATGAGCCTGCCCCCGACCGGTCTCGCCGCCCTCGCCACCGGCGCCGTGCTGTCGCCGTTCACGCGGCTGCGCAACCTGCTCGCCGACATCCCGGCCGGGCACGATCGCACCATCGACCTGACGCTGGGTGAGCCGCGCGAGACCATGCCTGGGTTCATCGCCGACAAGATCCGCGAGGCGGAGGCGCTGTTCGCCAAGTATCCGCCGATCAAGGGCAGCGATGCGCTGCGCGGGGCCATCGCCGAATGGCTGGACCGCCGCTTCAACCTGACCGGCGCGGGCAAGGTGGACGCGGCGCGCGAGGTGCTGCCGTCCAACGGCTCGCGCGAAGGGCTGTTCTATGCGGCGTTTCCGGCGGTGGGGCGCAAGGCGCACGTCGAGCGGCCGGCAATTCTCATCTGCAACCCGTACTATCAGGCCTACATCGGCGCCGCGCTGGCGACCGGCGCCGAGCCTGTCTATCTCAACGCAACCGCGGAAACGGGACATCTGCCCAACCTGGACGAGATCGCCGACGACACCGCGCTGCTAGATCGCACGGCCGCGTTCTACCTCTGCTCGCCGGCCAATCCGCAGGGCGCGGTGGCGAGCCGCGCCTATATCGCGCGCGCGCTCGATCTCGCGCGCCGGCACGACTTCATGCTGTTCCTCGACGAATGCTACTCGGAGATCTACGCCGACGCGCCGCCGACAGGCGGGCTCGAAGTGGCGGCGGCGACGGCGGAGCGGTTCCGCAATCTGGTCGTCTTCAACTCGCTGTCGAAG
>CALFEM010000027.1 GCA_937950105.1 uncultured Alphaproteobacteria bacterium
GACACGAGCCCGGCGAGCCGGGCTGCGATTGCCGCGTCACTGTTACAGGCGTCACGCAGGACACTGAACAGGATGGTCAGTGTCAGTACGCGCTGCTGGCCATCGATGATCTGGTAGGGTTCGCCCGGCACCACCGGCACAGTTGACAACGGATCGCCCGGCAGCGGCGCTTGCGGGTCGCACAGCAGCAACAGCATGCCGAGATAGTAATCCGGCTGCGCCTGGCCTTCGTCGTCGATGCCGGAAGCGGTCAAGATGTCGTCCAGCAGTTGGCGCGCTTCCTCGACGCCCCACGCGTAGGGACGCTGAAATGCCGGAATGGCGTAGGTCGCGGCACCGGCGAGCAAACGGCCGAGCGGCAATGACTGGACCGGCAAACCATTGAACATGACACACTTTCGATTCTGCGACTGACCGCGTGCGGGGCCTTGCGATCGTCCCGCGATCGCCTCGTGGAGAATTGCCTCACGACGGCGATTAGTCTTCACGTCCATGGTACGGACGTCTATTGAACAATCGAGCAAATGTCTTGTCACACGCCGCAGCGCAGAGAAAACCTGATGGCCTCGCCGACCGTTCCTGACCACCATGTCATTTATAAGATCGTCGAACAGGCGGAATGGCAGCAGGCTGTCGTGCGAGGCGTCTATCGCGGATCACCCGTCGATCTGTGCGATGGCTTCGTGCACTTCTCGACGCAAGATCAGCTCGAGGGCACCGCGCGCAAGCACTTCTCCGGCAGGCCTGGGCTCATGCTCGTCGCCATCGATGCCCTCAGCCTCGGCGCGTCGCTGAAGTGGGAGCCGTCGCGCGGGGGCGAACTGTTCCCGCACCTCTACGCTCCGCTCGATCCCGCGCACGCACTCTGGTCACGCCCCCTCGCACTCGACGCGGCAGGTGTCCCGCGCATCGCCGAAGAGCTCGAAGCTGGCCGATCGGCCGCTGCGGAGGTTGCGCCATGAGCCTGTTCGGCCTCGCCCGCCCGGTGTTGTTCGCGCTGTCGCCGGAGGACGCGCACGAGCTGACCATCAAGACGCTGGAGCGAGGGCTCTACCGCCGCCAGAACGGCGGCGACGCCGCGTCACTCGCTGTGTCCGTCGGCGGTCTGACGTTCCCCAACCCGGTCGGCATCGCCGCCGGCTTCGACAAGGATGCGCGCGTGCCCGACGCAGTGCTCGGCCTCGGCTGCGGCTTCGCCGAGATCGGCACCGTCACGCCACTGGCGCAGGCCGGCAATCCGAAGCCGCGCGTCTTCCGCCTCGTCGAGGACAACGCCGTCATCAACCGGCTCGGCTTCAACAACCAGGGCCACGCCGCGGCGCGGGCCCGGCTCGCGGCCCGCACACCGCATGGCATCGTCGGCGTCAACATCGGCGCCAACAAGGATGCGAGCGACCGCACGGCAGACTACGTCGCGGGGCTCGACAGGTTCTACGACCTCGCCAGCTACTTCACGGTCAACATCTCGTCGCCCAATACGCCGGGCCTGCGCGACCTGCAGGCGCCTGCCGCGCTCGATGAACTGCTCGGCCGTGTGATGGCCGCCCGCGCGGCGAAGATCGCCGAGGGCGAGCCGCGACGGCCGGTGTTCGTGAAGGTCGCGCCCGACGTCGCCATCGACGACATCCCGGCAATTACCGACCGGATCGTCGCGCACGGGGTGGATGCACTCGCGGTTTCAAACACGACTCTTTCGCGCGAGGGGCTGAGAAGCGACGCGCGGACCGAGGCCGGCGGCATGTCGGGCCGGCCGCTGTTCCACCGCTCGACGGCGATGCTGGCGCGCTTTCATCAGGCGCTCGGCCGCCGCGTGCCGCTGATCGGCATCGGCGGCATCGACAGCGGCGCAGCGGCGCTCGCAAAGATCGAGGCCGGCGCGTCGCTGGTGCAGCTCTATACGGGGCTGATCTACGAAGGACCGGAGTTGATCGTGCGCATCAAGTCGCACCTCGCCGCGGCTGTCAAATCGGCTGGCGCGAACAGCATCGGCGATCTCGTCGGACGCAAGGCCGGCGAGTGGGCGGCACGGACGCCTTGAGGGCACTCACGCTTCGGGGCCGCGGCTGCGGAACAGGCCGAACAGGCGCGCGATGAGCCAGACCGGCACGACCACCATGGCGCCGAGCAGCAGGTACTGCAGCACCCAGTCGAACGAGGCGAGGCCGAGATCGTAGATGCGCCGAAGCACGACCTCGATGTTGTAGATGAAGTTGTAGGGCGTGATGCCGAGCGCGGAGAGCACGACGCCGACGACCAGCGAAATGAGCGCCAGCCGCAGCAGGACGCCGAGAGGATTGCCGCCGAATATGTCCCTGCGATCCATCGCTGTCCCTCGTTCCTCGTCGCCGCGCACAAGACGCATCGCGCGGTGGCTTGGCGCGCCGCGCTGGCGATACCATACATAGGGTGCGATCGGCCGGGTTGGAAGCGCCCGGCATATCCAGCGTAGCCGTACCGCGCATCCTCCACGTCCGAGGGTTCGCGCGTTGTTCGACAGCCTCGCGCCCTGGCAAACCCATCCGTAACAGCGAGACCATGGCCCAGCGCCGAAAGAGCACAGCACGTGTGACGGCGCCGCCGGTCGAGCAGCTTCTGCCGGAGGTCTTTCGCGCGTGGTTCGCGCGCCGGGGCTGGCAACCGCGCCCCCATCAGCTCGCTCTTCTGGAGGCCGCGCACGCGCGCCAGTCGACGCTGCTGATCGCGCCGACCGGC
>CALFEM010000028.1 GCA_937950105.1 uncultured Alphaproteobacteria bacterium
CAGCGTGACATTCTGTGAGAGCACCTCCGGGGAACAGCCCCCGTAGAACTTCCCCTGATCGTCGAACCACTGCACCGTCAACTGGTCCATTTCGTTGAGAATGAACGTCTGCCAGGGACGCGGCGACGTGTAGACCCACCAGTGGATCGGCTGCGCCGGCGCCTGACCGGTCCCCACCCGGAACGGCGGGACGAACGGCTCCGGGAACGTCGCCGTCAACGAGATCGGGTCGCAGGGGACCACGGAGCGGGTCTCCAGCCCCGTTGGAAAGTGCTTGTGGGCGGCTTCGAAGTTGTGCATGGCCAGCGCGAGCTGATGCAGATTGTTGAGGCACTGCGTCCGCCGGGCCGCCTCGCGGGCCTGCTGCACCGCAGGCAGCAGCAGGGCGACCAGCAGCGCGATGATCGCCATCACGACCAGCAACTCAATCAGCGTGAAGCCTGGAGGGCTGGCAAAACTGCGGAATCTGGATTTCATGGTGTCGCTCCAGCCGGGGAATGGAGTCGAGAGGCCGTCGCCCGCGCGGCGATGGATTCGGGTGTCGCCCGCCGGCCGATCATCGACATGGACGCCTACGTGCACCGGCTGCAGGGCCGCCTCGACCCGCTGGTCGGCTGGCTGCAATCGACGTTCGAGAAGGTGAAGTCGGATCCCAAGCGCGTGATCTTCGCCGAGGGCGAAGACCTCGCCGTGATCCGCGCGGCAAACAGCTTCTACACGCAGGGCTTCGGTCTGCCGATGCTGGTCGGCACCGAGGACAACGTGCGCCAGAACTTCCGCGAACTCGGCGTGCCGATGCGGCCCGAGTACGAGTTCTACGACACGAGGAAGTCACCCTACACCGAGGAGTTCACCGAGTACCTCTACAAGCGCCTGCAGCGGCGCGGGTATCTCAAGCGCGACTGCCTCCGCCTCGTCACCAACGAGCGCAACGTGTTCGCCGCACTGATGGTGGCACATGGCTATGCCGACGCCATGGTCTCTGGCGTGACGCGCAACTGGACCAGCGTCTACCGCGACGTCATGCGCGTCATCGATCCCGCGCCCGAGCGCAACGTCATCGGCATCACGCTCGCGCTGATCCGCGGTCGCGCGGTGATCATCGCCGACACCTCGATCCACAACCTGCCGACCGCCGAACAGCTCGCCTACATCGCCGAAGAAGCCGCGCGCGCGGCGCGCAACTTCGGCATCGAGCCGCGCGTCGCCTTCCTCGCCTACTCGACGTTCGGGCAGCCGCGCGGCGAGCGCTCGGACGAGGTGCGAGAAGCGGTCGCGATGCTGGACGAGCGCGGCGTCGACTTCGAGTACGACGGCGACATGGCCGCCGACGTGGCGCTGAACAAGGACTTGATGAAGCTCTATCCGTTCTGCCGGCTCTCCGACACGGCCAACGTGCTCATCATGCCGGCCTTCCACGCCGCCTCGATCTCGACCAAGATGCTGCGCGAACTCGGCGGCGCCACCATCATCGGCCCGCTGCTGACGGGCTTGTCCGAGAGCGTACAGATCTGCTCGCTCGGCGCCCGCGACACGGACATCGTCAACATCGCCGCGCTCGCCGCCTACGACGTCAATCGCTGAGAGCGCGAGCGTCATGGAACTTCCCCGCCGGGTAACGATTGCTCCGGCCGGAGGTTCGTAACATGGGCCCGCTGGAAGTCCTGCGGCTGATTGCTGCCGCGCTGACGATCGTGGCAGCAATCCTCGTCGCCGCCAACTGGTCGCCGCGCATCACGGTCGCCGGGTTCGCCATTTTCATTGCCGCGTCGACCGCCTGGATGATCGATGGCTGGATGGAGGACAAGCCGTCGCTGCTGATCCAGAACGCCGTATTGCTTCTCGTCAACATCGCCGGGGTGTATCGGTGGCTGCCGCGCGCCTGAATGCGGTGCCGGCCAGTCGGAGACACGCATGTATCTGATCCAGACCCTGCTACCGCTCAGGGACGCCGACGGCGAGCCGTTTCCGCGCGCCTATTACGAGCAGGTGGTGCGCAAGCTCACCGACACCTTCGGCGGCATCACCGCTTACACGCGCTCGCCCGCCGAAGGTCGCTGGCAGAGTGGCGGACGCGAGGAGCACGACGACGTGATCGTGCTCGAAACCATGACCAAGCATCTCGACCGCGCCTGGTGGAAGGAACTGCGCATCGCCTTGGAGAAAGAGTTCGGGCAGGACGAGATCGTCATCCGCGCCCACCTGATCGAACGGCTATAGGACCGGGCCGACGCGCGCCTCGCGACCGGCTGCGCATGCCGTTATCACAGGTCCTTCACCTTCTCGCGCAGCATGAACTTCTGGATCTTGCCGGTCGACGTCTTCGGCAGCGGTCCGAACACCACCCTCTTCGGCGTCTTGAAGCCGGCCATGTGCGACTTGCAGTAGGCCATGATCTCGGCCTCGGTGGCGGTGGCGCCATCCTTCAGCGTCACGAACGCGCACGGCGTCTCGCCCCACTTCTCGTCGGGGCGCGCCACAACGGCCGCTTCCAGCACGTCCGGGTGCTTGTAGAGCACGTCCTCGACCTCGATCGAGGAAATGTTCTCGCCTCCCGAAATGATGATGTCCTTCGAGCGGTCCTTGATCTCGACGTAACCGTCCTCGTGCCAGACGGCGAGATCGCCGGTGTGGAACCAGCCGCCGGCGAACGCCTCTGCCGTCGCCTTCGGGTTCTTCAGGTAGCCGGCCATCAGGTTGTTGCCGCGCATGAAGATCTCACCGATCGTCTTGCCGTCGCGCGCCACCGGCTGCATCGTCTCGGGGTTTGCCACCATGACAGCCTCGAGCATCGGCCCGCGCACACCCTGGCGGGCCTTTATGGTCGCCTTGGCGTCGAGATCGAGCCCATTCCACTTGTCGTGCCAGACATTGAGCATGGTCGGGCCGTAGCACTCGGTGAGGCCGTAGACGTGCGTCACGTCCCAGCCCATGCGCTCCATGCCGGCGATGACGGCGGCGGGCGGCGCGGCCCCCGCGACCATCGCCTTGACCGGATGCGCGATGCCCTCGCGCAGATGCGCCGGCGCGTTGTTGATGGTGTTGAGCACGATCGGTGCGCCGCAGAAGTTCGTCACCTTCTCCTTGCGGATCGCATCCATGATGGCGTCGACGCGGACCGCGCGCAGGCAGATGCTGGTGCCGGCGGTGACCGCGAGCGTCCACGGGAAGCACCAGCCGTTGCAGTGGAACATCGGCAGCGTCCACAGGTAGACCGGCGCGTCACCCATCTTCCACGACAGCGCATTCGACACCGCATTGAGATAGGCGCCGCGGTGGTGATAGACGACGCCCTTCGGGTTACCGGTGGTCCCGCTGGTGTAGTTGAGCGCGATCGGCTCCCACTCGTCGGCGGGGAACGTCCACGGGTAGGCGGGATCGCCGGTCGCCAGCAGCGCCTCGTAATCGAGATGGCCGATCAGCTCGCCGCCGCTGTACTGGGGATCGTCGATGTCGACCACGGCGATCGGGCGGCCCAGCGCAGCGATCGCCTTCTTCGCCACGCCTGAGAACTCGCGATCGACGATCAGCACGCGCGATTCACCGTGCGCGAGAATGAAGGCGATCGCCTCGGCGTCGAGGCGCGTGTTGATGGCGTTGAGGACGCCGCCCATCAGCGGCACGCCGAAATGTGCTTCGAACAGCTCCGGCGTGTTGGCGGCGAGGACCGCGACCGTATCGCCCTTGCCGATGCCGAGCTTCAGCAGCGCCGAGGCGAGCCGGCGGCAGCGCGTCGCGGTCTCGGCCCACGTCCGCCGCACCGGGCCGTGCACGATGGCCGTGCGGTCCGGCCAGACGGCGGCGGCGCGCTCGAGGAACGTCAGCGGCGTCAACGGCACATAGTTCGAGTCGTTGCGGTCGAGATCGCGCGCGTAGGGGCTGGCAGCGGACGCAGCGCTCATGGATGTTCCTCCTCGAACTCGGCATTATCGTTGGCGCTCAGGCTTTGGCAGGCCGAACCGGCGCGGCGGCTAGCGGGGGCACTGGCGCCTCCCGCACCCGACCCCAGTGTCGCGCAACGGCGGGCGGTTTGGAAATGGCTCTCTCCGGCCCCTAGCCGAGAGTCGTAGCTGCCACGCCAACCGCCGTGCTGCGCTGCAATGAAACGGTCGCGCGGACATGCGATGGACGCAAACCCTGCCGACTGCCCCTGCCAATCCGCGCGTCCGATGATCTAAAGCAATGTTGTCTGTCGATCGCAGCGGCAGATTTCCGGCATATGGCTGCGGCGGTCCTTTCAGTTCGATGCGCGGCCACCTGACGCGACCACAGGCCCGAGGAGACCCGATGACGAAGAAGCCCACCAAAAAGACCGATACACCCGCCAAGGCTGCTCCCTCGTCGAAGGCTGCCATGACCTCAGCCAAGGCCCCGCGCAACTGGGTCGACGCGGAGTTCGAGGACAGTCTCGACGAGGAGCTGGAGCTCGAACTCGACGACCGCCGCATTTCGCGCGAGCTCGGCCTGATCGACGAGTTGAAGCACGGCTCCGAGATCGACCGCTCGCTTTATTTCCGCGAGCTGTTCCGGCTGCAAACCGAGCTGATCAAGCTGCAGGACTGGGTGCAGCACAAGAAGCTCAAGGTGGTCGTGCTGTTCGAGGGCCGCGATGCCGCCGGCAAGGGCGGCGTCATCAAGCGCATCACGCAGCGGCTCAATCCGCGCGCCTGTCGCGTGGTGGCGTTGCCGGCACCGACCGAGCGCGAGAAATCGCAGTGGTACTTCCAGCGTTACGTGCCGCATCTGCCGGCCGCCGGCGAGATCGTGCTGTTCGACCGCTCCTGGTACAACCGTGCCGGCGTCGAGCGCGTCATGGGCTTCGCCGACAAGTCGCAGGTCGACGAGTTCTTCCACGACGTGCCGGAGTTCGAGCGCATGCTGGCGCGCTCCGGCATCCTGCTCGTGAAGTACTGGTTCTCGATCACCGACCAGGAGCAGCAACTGCGCTTCCTCATGCGCATCCACGATCCGATGAAGCAGTGGAAGCTGTCGCCGATGGACCTGCAGTCGCGCGTCCGCTGGGAGCAGTACACCAAGGCGAAAGAGGAGATGCTGGAGCGCACCAACATTCCCGAGGCGCCGTGGTACATCGTCGAGGGTAACGACAAGAAGCGCGCGCGCCTCAACTGCATCAGCCACCTGCTGAGCCTGATCCCTTACAAGGACGTGCCGCACGATCCGATCACCTTGCCGGATCGCGTGTTCAATCCGGACTACGAGCGCAAGGTGATCGGCGACCACCTGTACGTGCCGAAGAAGTACTGATCGGAGGCGCTGCCGGCGGGGCCTTGGCCGACCTACATGCGGCCCTTGCCGGCACCCTTCATCGCCTTGCGGGCTGCGGACTTGGCCTTCGCCAGCTTCGGCTTCTCCGCGCCGGGCTCGAGGTAACCCGACGTGTCGCCGGCACGCGCAGCGGCGATGGCCTCGGTAACAACCGCCTCGGCGTAGGCGGGCAGGGCGAAAGCGCCGGTGTGAACCGCGGGCGTCCAGTACCTGAGCCCGGCGATGGCGCGCTTCTTCTGCCGCTTGGCGAGCAGCTTGGCGTTCGCGGCGAGCGCCGCCTCGGCGTTGGTGGCCAGGTTCAGCGCGAACGGCCCGCCGAAATAGCAGGGCTGGGCGCAGAGATACGGCGCCACGCGCTTGAACAGCGAGGCGAGCACCCGCGTCGTCCCCGCCAGATGATCGGGCGACATGAACGGCAGGCCATTCTGCGTCACCAGCATGCCGCCGCTCTTCAGAGCGCGTTTGCAGGCGGCGAAGAACTCGCGCGTGTGCAGTACCGCCGACGGGCCGACCGGCTCGGAGGAATCGACGATGATGCAGTCGAACCGCTCGCTGGTTGCGGCGAGGTAGGCGAGGCCGTCGGCGATCACCACGTCGGCGCGCGGATCGTCGAACACCTTGCCCGGCACCTCGGGAAAGTAGCGCAGCGCCATGTCCACCACCGTGCGGTCGATCTCGCACATGGTCGCCTTGGCAACGGACGGGTGCTTCAGCACCTCGCGCAGCACTCCGCCGTCACCGCCGCCGATCACCAGCACGCGCTTGGGCTCCTCGAGCAGCATCAGCGGCACGTGCGCCAGCATCTCGTGATAGATGAACTCGTCCGCCGTGGTGAGCTGGCAGATGCCGTCGAGCATCATAACCGTGCCCCAGGTGGGGTTCGCGAAGATGACGAGGCGCTGATGGTCGGTCTCGACCTCGCAGAGCACCTCGCTCGCCTGCAGCGCGACGCGCCAGTGCGGGTGCAGGGTTTCCTCGATCCAACGCTCGCCAGCCATTTCAGCTATCCAGCCCCCGCGCGGGAAAAGACGCGCACTGACCTGTCACAAAACATCGCTGCGTCCATGCGAAACGCGCGCCCCGGGGAGAACCCGGGACGCGCGTTCGCGCTGACGATTTCGAGGCCGGGCGTTAGCAGCCCGGCCAGCCGGACGCCTCAGGCGGCCTGCTTGACGCGGACCTTGCCGGTGCGGACGGGCGCGCGCCGGGACGCGGCCGCCTGCCACTTTGGCTCGTGCAGGGCCTCGCCGCGGCGATGCTCCTTGACGACCACGTCGCGCGCCGAGAACGCTTCACGCAGCACCTCGATGGCGAGGTGAGGCTGCGTATCGCCGCACATGAACAGGTCGAGGGCGGCGTACTCCGCCTCCGGCCAGCTGTGAATGGAGATATGGCTCTCCGAGAGCACGGCGACACCCGCCACTCCGCCGTTCGGCGTGAAGTGGTGGAGGTGCGTGTGCAGCAGCGTCGCACCCGCCGCATCGACACAACGCTTCAGCGTCCGCTCGACATGCTTGATGTCGTCGATGCGCTTCGCGCCGAACAGGTCGATGATGAGATGGGTACCCGCGAACTTCACGCCGTCGCGCTCGATGAAGAAATCCTTGCGGTCATCGGGCGTCGTGACGTGAACCGAATTGTAGTGATCTTCCTTTTGGGCGGTGCTTGAACGAGTCAAGTCCATCCCCAATTGGAAGAGGGCGTCATCGTAGGCCATGTGACCCTCCCCAACCAGCAGACAGATATTTGACCCGCCCGCTCCTTACCTTTGGGGTTTAGGAAAACCTTACCTTCAGGGCAGGTGGACGAACGGAGGACTGTGCATATGAGGCCAATGCCCCCCCCCATGCAAGAAAAATTTGGGCAGCGGGTCAAAAATTCTCCCGGCTGCTGCCGAGGTGCTCCGGCGACTGCGGCAACGCGCTGATTTCATAACGCTTTCTTAAGCGCCGGAGACGCTGGCCGCGGACCTGCGACGAACGGCGCAAAGCCTTCCGGAGAGCAGGGTTCTCCCCCCACCGCGTCGACACGCCGCGAGGGGACCGCAACGGGCGATCCCGCAGCGTTCGAATCGAAAATTTAGCGTCGTGCGCGTGTCGGTCGCGAGAATGGCCGGACGTCTTTACAGCATCGAGCGGCCGCCACACCCGACGCAGTCGCTCTCAGGCAACGAGAAACTGCAGCAACCGCCAAACTGAGGAGCCGACATGAAGGTGATGGTCATCGTCAAGGCGAGCAAGTCTTCGGAAGCCGGCGAGATGCCGAGCACCGAGCTGTTCGCCGCCATGGGCAAATACAACGAGGAACTGGTGAACGCCGGCATCATGCTCGCCGGCGAGGGCCTGCACCCGACGTCGAAGGGCGTGCGCGTGCATTTCGACGGCGACAAACGCACGGTCATCGACGGACCTTTCGCCGAGACCAAGGAGCTGATCGCCGGGTACTGGATCTGGCAGGTGAAGTCGATGCAGGAAGCGATCGACTGGCTGAAGCGCTGCCCGAACCCGCACAACGATCCCTGCGACGTCGAAATCCGCCAGATCTACGCGATGGAGGATTTCGGCGAGACGTTTACCCCGGAACTGCGCGAGCAGGAGGAGCGCATCATGGCCAAGGCAGCGAAACTCAAGGCAGCCGGCTGACCAGCCCCATCGACGTCCATGCCCGAGAGGAACCCAACCAAGGAGCAAGTCGATGTCGTCAGCCGCAAAAGTCAGTGCAAACGAGGCCACTGCATCGGGGTCCGGCCCGAGCGAACAGGCAGCGCCGGAACGCATGAGCCCGCTCGCTCCGCATATCGTCTGTGCCGGAGCCGCCGCCGCCATCGAATTCTACAAGACGGCATTCGGCGCGACCGAACTGATGCGCATGCCGGCCGAGAACGGCAAGATCATGCACGCCGCGGTCTCCATCAATGGCGCCATGGTCATGCTGGTCGACGAGATGCCGGAATGGGGTGTGAAATCGCCAACGACGCTCGGCGGCAGCCCGGTCACGCTGCACCTCAACGTCGCCGACGTCGACGCGGTGTTCGATCGCGCGGTGAAGGCCGGCGCCAAGGTCAGGATGCCCGTCGCCGACATGTTCTGGGGCGACCGCTACGGCATCGTCGAAGACCCGTTCGGCCACCTCTGGTCGATCGCCACGCACCAGCGCGACATGACCATGGACGAACTGCGCGAGGCGGCGAAGAGCGCCCGCTGCGGCGAAGCCTGAACATGGCGCAGACATGCGCCATCGGTTTGCGAGGCCGTCTCCCCGAAGCCCCTCCCTCGAAAGGACGGCCTCGCCGGCGCGATTCCGTACCCCTGCTGTAGCCACACGGAATCGCGCCCCTCGCACACCCTGTCGAGCCAGCCCGAACCCGCGCGTGATTGAGGCGCCGCGAGGGAAACCAGGCCGTCGCCCTTTCCCTCGCCGCGCGCAGCCGCTACATAGGGCGCAAATCCTTGTCATCAGGGCTTTCCGCCTCTCATGGTCCTCGTACTCGACATGACGCCCGCCGCCGCGCGGGCCGAAGACGCAAAGCCGGCGAAGCGCTCGCTGGCCGGGCTCGACCGCGCGCGCCTCGGCGAGGCGCTGCTCGCTGCCGGCGTGCCGCACAAGCAGGTGCGCATGCGCGTCAACCAGCTGTGGAGCTGGATCTACGTGCGCGGCGTCACCTCCTTCGACGACATGACGGACGTGTCGAAGGAACTGCGCAGCAAGCTCGCGGCGCTCTACACGCTCGACCGGCTGGAGATCGTCTCCGAGCAGGTGTCCGTCGACGGCACCCGCAAGTGGCTGCTCAGGTTGCCGAAGCGCGGCCACGAGGCGAAGGCACCCGAGATCGAGACCGTCTACATCCCCGAGAGTGATCGCGGCACGCTGTGCATCTCGAGCCAGGTCGGCTGCACGCTGACCTGCTCGTTCTGCCACACCGGCACGCAACGCCTCGTGCGCAACCTCGAAGCGGAAGAGATTGTCGGCCAGATCCTGCTCGCCCGCGATCGCATCGGCGACTGGCCGGGTGCGACACCACCGGGCGACGGCCGCCTGCTGCCCGACACGGCCAACAAGATCACCAACATCGTGCTCATGGGCATGGGCGAGCCGCTCTACAATCTCGACAACGTGCGCGTGGCCATGGAAGTCGCGGCGGACGGTGACGGTTTGTCGGTCTCGAAGCGGCGCATCACGCTGTCGACATCGGGCGTGGTGCCGGAGATCGCGCGCTGGGGCGAGGAAGCCGGCACCATGCTGGCGATCTCGCTGCATGCCGTGCGTGACGAGCTTCGCGACGTGCTGGTGCCGATCAACAAGCGCTACCCGATCGCGGAGCTGATGGACGCTTGCCGCAACTATCCGGGCGTCTCCAACGCGCGCCGCATCACCTTCGAATACGTCATGCTCAAGGGTGTGAACGACAGCGTCGCCGACGCCAAGGCGCTGGTGCGGCTGCTCGAGGGCATCCCGGCGAAAATCAACCTGATCCCGTTCAACCCGTGGCCCGGCACCGCCTACGAATGCTCGGATTGGGAAACGATCGAAACCTTCGCCGAGATCGTCAACCGGGCCGGCTATGCGAGCCCGGTGAGAACCCCGCGCGGCCGCGACATCCTCGCCGCCTGCGGCCAGCTCAAGTCGGCGAGCGAGAAGCTGCGGGCCAGCGCGCGCGCCAAGCCTGCCGACGGCTCCGAGACGGGCGGCTCGCCCGCCAACGAAACCTGAGGCACGCGCATGGTCTGGCGCACGCTCGGCCGGCTGATCTGGATTCCGGTCGCATTCCTGCTCGCCGCCCTGCTGACCGCGCTCGTCGTCGTCACCCTCGGCCTCGAGCGCATCACCCAGGCGATCGGCGGGAAATGGCAGGACAGCGACAGCCTCGCCGGCCTCTACGCGCTCGTGCTGCAAGGCGAGATGCTGCTTTCCGGGCTGACGCTGGTTCCGGCGCTCGGCGTCGTCATCGTCGGCGAGGTCGCACGCATCCGCTCCTCGCTCTACTACATCCTCGGCGGCGGCGCGGCGGTGGTCGCGGTGCCGCTGCTGGCGAGCCTCGGCGGCACCGGCGGCACGTTGCAGATGCCGGCGGCTCCCGTCTGGCAGGTGCTCGCCACGGCGGGGTTTGCGGGCGGCTGGCTCTATTGGCTGCTGGCCGGGCGTCGCGCCTGAGCCGATCCCGTCAAGCCTCGGATCGCGGGCGAGAATCACAATTCCTGTTTTGAGTTGCAGCAACACGCTCCTATAACGGCGGGATGGGGGCGCGTGTTGAAGGGGGCTGGTGGGCCATGTCGCAGGTGCGCGGATTTCTGCGGATCGTCCTCGGCTACGCGCTGGCGATGCTGATCGCAGGGCTGGTGCAGGTCTTGTTCGCCCTGCCGCCGATCCAACTCGCCAGCCTGTCGGGCGATGCCCTGATCGCGCGCGTGTCTTTGCTCGGCGTCTATGTCCTTGCCGCCGCGACGCATTCAGCCATTTTCGCGGTCGTGTTCGCCGTCGTTGCCATCGCGTTGGCCGAATGGCAGCGGGTCCGCAACGCGCTCTATTATGTGATGACGGGCATCGCCATCGCGCTGGCCGGGTTCCTCGCCCAGTACGCCAGCGAGAACGCCGCGCAGCCGACCATCGTCAACACCTACGCACTGCTCGCCTACGTGGTGACCGGCGCGATCGCCGGCGCAGTCTACTGGGCCTTTTCCGGGAACCGTGCAGGTGGACGTTCCGACAATATCGACGACACGCCGCCCGGCGATGGCGAGACGATCACCGAAAAGCGCGGGCAGGCCCAAGATAAGACCTCCGCTACCTCGGTGCCGGTGACGCATCGGGGCGGACGCCCCAAGCCTCTGCAGGTCGCCTGATCGCCAGAAGTTTGCACCGGCCGGCCGTAACGGGGGCATGAGCCGTCGCAGGCAAATGGTTAACGCAGCTCCCCTATTTCGCAATCGCAGCGCACAATGATTGCTGCAGCGCAAAATGCGTGATACAAGGGGTTCTTCGCAGATTTCGCCGGATCGAGTCTGAACGGCCCGTTTTGCGCGCCGCCGCTGCGACGCACCAGCCGCATCCGTGCGCGGCAGCAAGGCCTCGAAACCGAAAGGCCGACCCATGAATGCCGCCGATGCCAGCGTGAAAATCGCACAGAAGTCCGCCGAGGCCGCCGCCGGTTATGCAACGGCCGCGTTTGCCGCCTACGCCGACATGGCCTCGCAGACGATGAATTTCTGGGCGCAGACCTTCGACGCCATGGTGCCGCGCCCCGAGCCGGAGCCGCGTTCCTGGTATCGCCCACCTGCCGATCTGGCTCGATCCGCCGCGCCCGCGCGCAGCACCACGACGGCCTCGTTCTTCCCCCTGTGGCAGATGGTCGGCGTACCCGCACCTGCGCGACGGGCTTCGACGCCCGCGCTGTTCGGCTGGACCGCCCCGCGCTCGCCCCTCGACATCTGGCAGTCGTGGCTGTCCATGTGGCCGCTGCAAGGTCCGCCTGCGTGCTGGCCGATGGCCTTCGCCATGATGGGGGCCGGCTGGTCGCGCGATGTCGCCTACCCTGCTGCGCAGGCCAATGCCGCGGCCATGGACGCGATCTCGACGGCGGCGGACGCCATGCGCACGCCGTTCTCGAGCTATCGGTCGGAAAGCGGCTATGCTTCGGCGCAGATCGTCATGGCCGGCAGCAAGGTCGCCGGCGCTGCCGCGTTGCCGCTCGCGATGTTCGCGCCGTGGCTGCAGGCCTTCGCGGCATCGCCGACGCGGCTCTGACCCTGGGCTCCCCGAGCCGCCTCACTGCATCAGAAACACAGACATGAAAAAGGCCGCCTCGATGATCCGAGGCGGCCTTGCCTTTGTCCGTTCGAGCAAATGCCCGCTCAGTTGGTTTTGGCGGCCGGCGCGGTGGGAGCCGGCGGCGGCGTCACCTTCTTGGCAGCCTTCTTGACCTCGGCCGGAGCCGTCGTGGTCGTAGCCGCAGCCGGTGCGGCCGGCTTCACGGCCTTGGCGGCAGGAGCGGCCGGAGCAGCAGCAGCAGCGGCGGGAGCAGCAGCCTTGGCGGCAGCCGGAGCGGTCGTCTTCGCAGCCGGTGCCGTGGTCGCGGCGGCCTTCTTCGCTTCCTTGGCGGCCTGCGCCTTGGCGATGTCGGGCTTCTTGCGGCAGTGAGCCTTCACAGCGACACCGTTCTTGCGCGTCGACGCGGCGCGCCAGATGCACTCGGCAGTCTTGCCGCATGCGGCTTCTTCGAGGCCCTTGCACACCGATGCCGGCTTGGCAGCGGTCGTGGCGGCGGGTGCCGTCGCAGCCGGCTTGGCGGCCTTGTCTGCGGCCGGAGCCTTCTGGGCATACGCAACAGGCGCGATGGCGAGCGACATGCTGGCGAGCGCGACAGCCGCGCTCAGGCGGAGCATCTTCATCATTGGTGGGTCCTCCATGGTGATCCCGCGCGCTCTATAGCACCGAAAAAACAGCCGCATTACGGTCCGCATCGTATTCAACCAAAGTTTTTCTGTTGTCGGACCGCGGAGACAATCGCCGAAGAACCAGGCACCGCGGACCGGTCGAGACACGACTTGCGATGCCATGCGCTCTGCCTATAGTGCAGCCGCAAGTCGTGTCTAGATCGGAAGAGCACACGTCTGAACTCCAGTCACTTAGGCATCTCGTA
>CALFEM010000029.1 GCA_937950105.1 uncultured Alphaproteobacteria bacterium
GACCACCGAGATCTACACTCTTTCCCTACACGACGCTCTTCCGATCTGTCTGTCCGTCAGCCCTGCTTGCGCGACTTCAGCTCGCGCCCTTCGCGAGCACCGTGAAGCCTTCCTTTTCGAACACGGCCTTCGCCTGAGGCGAGGTCAGGAATGTCAGGAACGCGCTGGCGAGCGGATTCTTCGAACTGTGCGTCAGCGCGAAGGGATAGACGATCGGCGCGTGACTGTCTGCCGGGAATGTGTCGACGACCTTGACGTTCGGATCACGCGCCGCATCGGTTGCGTAGACGATGCCGAACCTGGCTTCGCCGCGCGCGACGAACGCCAGCGCCGCGCGCACGTTCTCGGCACCCGCCGTCCTGCTCTCGATCTGCTGCCACACACCGAGTTTGACCAGCGCCTCTCTGGCATACGTACCGGCGGGTACCGCACCCGGAATGCCCATCGCGAGACGGCTGTCGCCGAGCGCTGCCGCGAGCCCGAAGCCCGGCGCGATTAGGAGATCGACGCTCGTGTCTCTCGACGCCACCAGCACCAGCGCATTGCCGAGCAGCGCGACGCGGCTCTCCGGCTTGATCAGCTTCTTCTCCGCTGCGTACTCCATCCACTTGAGGTCGGCCGAGGCGAACATGTCGGCCGGGGCGCCGTTCTCGATCTGCTTGGCCAGCGCACCCGAGGCCGCATACGAGAACTTCACCTTGTTGCCGGTCGCTGCCGTCCAATCGGCGCCGATGGCATCGAGCGCGTTCCTGAGGCTCGCTGCGGCGAACACCGTCACCGTGCCTGCCGCCGTCGCCGCTTCCGGCGCCTTCGCGGGCGCCGCATCCTGCGCCTTGGCCGGAGTCGAGGCGAGCAGCGCCACAGCCATCGCAGCAAACCGAGACTTCCTGACCAGGGTCAGCAACATCGTCGTTCTCCCGATGACCCACGCGTGTTGCCATCGGTATATCAGAAATGTCATAGCGGCAAGCCTGGGCCACTCGACACTATCGACCCCTCCTGCGCCTCAGCTGACCGCCACCAGCACATCCGACGACTTGATGATGACGGACGCTGCCTTGCCGACCGCCAACCCGAGGTCGTCGACAGCTTCATTGGTAATGGAGGCGGTGATGATGTGCCCTCCGGCGATCTCGAGCTTCACGTGTGCGGTCGTCGCGCCCTTGTTGATGGCAACGACCTTACCAGCAATGTTGTTGCGAGCGGAAATCTTCATGTGCATTCCCTTTCAGAATCGTCTGCCTGTCAGGCGGTCATCGATAGTTGTCAAATGTTATACCGATTTCGTTGCGCTGGTCGAGTGCTGCCGCGCCGGGCCTGGCCGTGCATGCGACGACGCGCTCTTGACGGCCGTCGCCGCAATCACCGACACAACGACGCATCGGCCGTTGCGCGGTCGGGCGAAATCTAGGACCAACGACGTATGAGCTTCGACGACGACGCCAGGATCACCCTCGACGCACTCTCGGCGTTCGCCGATCACGCGCGGCGCCGCGACGGCAAGGTCGTGAACCAGCCGCCCGCGCATCGCCTGATGGCCAACCTCGACATCGCCCGCCTGATCGCTGAAGGCGGCCTCGAGGGTGAACGCCTGCGCCAGTTCCTCGCTACCTACCTCGGGGCTTCGACGCGGCTGCTCGACCCGCGCTACATGGCGCATCAGGTGGCGGTGCCGTCGCCGCACAGCGCGCTTGCGGCCCTCGTCGACAGCTTCACCAACAACGCCATGGCGATCTACGAGATGGGGCCCGCCGCCGCGACCATCGAGATGGGTGTGCTGGACTGGATGCTCGGCAAGATCGGCTGGGCTCCGGATCCGGCCGCGCACGGCGAGACCGCACGCGAGGGCGGCGGTGGCGTACTGACGCACGGCGGCTCGCTGGCCAATCTCACCGCCCTGCTCGCGGCAAGGGCACGGGTGGCACCCCGTGCCTGGGACGAAGGAACGCCATCCGACCTCGTCATCCTGTGCTCGCCGGCGAACCATTATTCGATCGCGCGCGCCGCCGGCATCATGGGCCTCGGTCAGCGCGCCGTGAAGTATGTGCCCGCCGATGCCTGCGGTCGCATCGACGCGGCGCGGCTGCCGGCCTTTCTCGACGCCATCGCGCGCGACGGGTTGCAGCCGATCGCGCTGGTGGCGAATGCATGCAGCACTGCGCTCGGCCTCTACGATCCGCTGCGCGACATCGCGGGCGTCTGCCGGGATCGCGGCATATGGCTGCACGTCGACGGCGCGCACGGCGCTTCCGCACTCGTCTCACCGCGTCTGCGCCATCTGCTCGACGGCGTGGATCTGGCGGACTCGCTGGTTTGGGATGCGCACAAGATGCTGCGCAGCGCGACGCTCTCCGCCGCGGTTCTGGTGCGCGACTACCGCACGCTCGATCACGCCTTCCGTGAGGAGGCGAGCTATCTGTTCCACGACAAGGACCAGCCGGGCTTCGACTTCATTCACCGCACCGTCGAGTGCACGAAAGCGGCGATCGGGCTCAAGGTGTTCTTCGCACTCGCGCACGAGGGTGAAGGCGCCATCGCCGCGATGATCGAGCGTCAGACGGTGCTGGCCAAGGATGCGGCGCGCCGGCTTCGCAACGAGCCCGGCATGGAGGTCGCGGTCGAGCCCGAAACCAACATCGTCTGCTTCCGCTTCGATGGCTCCGACGACTTGCAGATCGAGCTGCGCCGCCGACTGGTCGAGCACGGCGAGTTCTACATTTCGACCGCCGAAGCGCTCGGCAAGCGCTGGCTGCGCGTGGCGCTGATGAACCCGTCGACGGAGCTCACCGACATCGAAGCGCTCGTCGTCGAGCTGCGCCGGCTGCGCGCCGAAATCGACGCAACGGGCGCGTGAGGGGTCAGCCGCGCGGCAATAGGTTGAGCAGGATCGTCGCCGTAACCGCCGCGACCGCCGTGCCGAGGGCGACCGCGCCCGACGCCGAGTTGACCGCGCGCCCCATCTTCACCGCGAACAGGAACGCATTGGCGCCCGTCGGCACCGCCGCCATGACGACGATGACGCCCGTCGTCAGGGGATCGAGTGCGAACACGTAGTGCGCCATCAGCCAGGCGACGAGCGGCATGAACACCAGCTTCAGTGCGATCACGGCCGTCAGCGTCGGCATCTGCCCCTTGATCTCGAAACCGACCAGCGTCAGGCCGAGCGCCACCAGCGACGTCGGAATGCCGGCCTGGGCCATGAGCTGCAGCAGCCGATCGATCGCCACCGGCAGTTTGAGCCCCGTGAACCGCCACAGCACGCCGACGAGGATGCCGATGATGATCGGGTTGCGCATGAGATCGCGCGCCAGCGATGCGATCATCTTGCCGGGCGACTGGTCCGGAGCGCCGCCCGCCGCCTGCGCGTGCAGCATGCCGAGCAGCCACCACGTCGGCGCGTGAATCGAGAGGACGAGCGCGATGATCGCCGTCGCCTTGTCGCCGAACGCGCCGATCGCCAGCGGAATGCCGAGCATGACCGTGTTGCCGAAGGTGGCGGTCATGGCGACCGACGCTGCGTCCTCGCGCGGGCGGGCGAGCAGCGTCATGCTGAGCAGCGTGGCAAAGCCCCAAGTCAGGAACCCGGCCGTGTAGAAGCTGGTCCAGACCGCCAGCGGCGACAGCGCGCCGAACTCGGCCGTAGCGATGGTGCGACACAGGAGTGCGGGTATCGCCAGCGTGAAAGCGAAATCGGAAATGCCCTGCGCGGCGCCGTCGGACAGCAACCGCCAGCGCGCGGCCACGTACCCGATGACGATGAGGCCGAAGACCGGGGCGACGATGTTGAGAATGGCGGACATGCGGCTCCGATTGCCTGATCGGGCTGGCGACGTCCGCGCCGAGCTGGCCGCCGGCTCGGGAGAAGGTCCCGCTGAGTATCG
>CALFEM010000030.1 GCA_937950105.1 uncultured Alphaproteobacteria bacterium
GAGATGCCTAAGTGACTGGAGTTCAGACGTGTGCTCTTCCGATCTCCTGCCCGCGCTCGGGCTCCTGTTCGCCGGTCTCGCAGCGACACCGGCAACTGCCGATCCGCTGAAGACCGTCAGCGTCAAGGGCGCATACGAGGACATCCGCTCCGACCTGCAGAACGCGATCGTCAACCAGGGCCTCAAGATCGACTACAACGGCAAGATCGGTGAGATGCTGAAGCGGACCGGCGCCGATGTCGGCTCCACCAAGGACGTCTATGCCAACGCCGAGTATTTCACCTTCTGCTCGTCGAAGCTGTCGCGCGCGATGATGGAGGTGGATGCCAACAACGTCGGCATGTGCCCGTATATGATGTTCGCCTACGAGAAGGCGGACAAACCGGGCGAGGTGACGATCGGCTACCGCTCGCTCGCCGCGCGCGGCGACGAAGCCTCACAGAAGGCGCTCGCGACCATCAACGCTCTGCTCGACACGATCCTCAAGGAAGCGAGCCAGTAGCGCGCGCCGGGGCAAAGGGCGTCTCGCCGCTCACGCTCAGGCCACGATTTCGAGCAGCAGGGCGCTGGCATCGTCGCTGGCCTTTACGCGCGGGTGCGTGTCGGCCGATGCCTCGCCACGCTCGATGGCCCGCAGTTCGTCGACCAGTGATGCCAGGCCACGCGCCAGGACCGCCTCGAACAGGCTTGCGGGGGTGTACACTGCGAAGACGTCCGCGAGCCGCATGAAGCCGTCACTCGCCAGCAGCAGGCGCGTACCGGTCGGAGCCGGCGTGTCTCCAAGCACGATGTGGCGTCGCGGCGGCGCCAGTGTCGAAAACACGCCGTAGCCGTCCTCGGTGTTGAAGGCATCGCGCCCGCGCTGCAGTTCCCGGCGCATGACGACCAGCATGTCGGCGTTGCGATCTGTCGCCCTGAGCGCGGCGCGGCTGCGCGCGACCGAGTCGACGAGATGGCGGTCTCCGGCGTCGTCGACGTTGGCGCCATGACGGCGGACGGCGCCATCACGCATGACAAGCAGGCTGCAATCGGAGAGTGCGACGTAGGAGAGCGTGCCGGCCTCCAGCCGGACCACCAGCCCCGCTGCCGACGGCACCTCGTGGCGCAGGCGCGGTGCACGGCCCGCGATGGCCGCAAAGCGCGGAGCGATCATCGCCGCCACGATGGCGGGCACGTCGGCCAGCGAGATCGCCCGGTCGGCGGCAGCAACCTGAGCGAGCGCGGCATGGACTTCGCCCGCGAACCAGTAGGCATCGCTCGGGGCCGATGCGATCAGCGGCTCGTCGAGCAGGTCGGTGGCGCCGTCGACGACCCACGCGAGGTCGCGGAAGGCGCCGATCCGGTCTTCGTTAGCGGCGCCGGAACCGACCGAGATGCAATCCACAAGGCGAAAGGCCATGATGTCGTCCTCCAGATCACGGGAGCCGGGGGCGACGACGGTCGTCCACACGGCTGCATCGCGCATAGGTCGCAGTTGACTCGGTCGCGCCCTTCGTGCGCTATGCCCGCGTGACGGTTCCCGGACGGCGCTTGCGCCCGAAGGGTGAATAGGGAACTCGGGGCGGGTCGCGCAAGCACCCGGAGCCGAGGCTGCCCCCGCAACTGTGAGCGGTGAGCCTGTTCCACATGAGCCACTGTCCGGCGTGAACGCGTTGGATGGGAAGGCGGAACGAGGCGCTACGAGCCGCGAGCCAGGAGACCTGCCGCCACATGTCGCCCATTCTCCGTGCGGGGCGCGCGGTGGAGCGGAGACCCGTAGTGGCGACCGAAGTGCAACCGGTGGGGAGCAGATTCGGTATGCCGTGGCAGGGTACGTTTTTCTGAGACGGACGACAGTCGAGCGGGGGATTTGCGCCACGTGGCGCAAGCCTCGAACGCCTTTCGCCGCCTGCGTCGTCCACGGCGCCGCTGCCTTCACCCTTGGTCGCCATCAGGGGAGAAGACTATGAAGCCTGCAAGTCCAGTTTCGAATTCGATCATCGCCGCCGGCCTGCTCGGCACCGCCGCAGCGTGTGCTCCGCTCGCCGCCTCTGCGCAGCAGGTGGCGGGCACGGTTGCGTTGCCGCCGGTCACGGTCGAGGGCGCGACGCTGGCAAAGCCGGTCGCCAAAGTGGTGAAGCCGAAGAAGCCCGTCGCCGAGCCGACCGTTGTCGATGAGCCGGTTTCGTCGAAGCCATCGAAGAAAGTTCCCCAGGCGAGCGAGGCGAAGAAGGCGGCGCCCACCGCCGTCGATGCGGCGCCTGCGGCACCCGTGGACGTCGAGGCCGCGGACTCTTCCGCGACGCCGGGCGGCGAGCGTGGCGTGTCGAGCGATACACTCGGTACCGCCGTTTCCGTCGTGACGGGCGAAGAACTTCGCGCGCAGCAGGTGCGGCACGCGGCCGAAGCGCTGCGCTCGCTGCCGGGCGTATCCGTCAGCCAGCAGGGCGGCGCCGGCAACGTCTCGGTCGTGCGCATCCGCGGCGGCGAGAGTAATCACACGCTGGTCGTCATCGACGGCGTCGAGGTCAACTCCGGCGTCGAGGGCTTCTACGACTTCTCCAGTCTCGCCACCGAAGACATCGAACGTATCGAGGTGCTGCGTGGCCCGCAGAGCGGCCTCTACGGGGGCAGTGCGCTCGGCGGCGTCGTCAACATCGTCACGCGCTCCGGCAAGGGGGCGCTGACGCTCAGGGCGATGGGCGAGGCCGGCAGCTTCGAGACGCGCGGCGGCTATGCCGGCATTTCGGGCGGCACCGATCGCATCTGGGGCGCGCTCACGGTTTCGGCGCGCGAGATGGCCGGCTTCAACATTGCGCCGGTCGGTGGAGAGAAGGACGGCTCGTCGCTGAAGACTCTGTCGTTCAAGGGTGGCATCAGCCCGTTCGAGAACTTCAC
>CALFEM010000031.1 GCA_937950105.1 uncultured Alphaproteobacteria bacterium
TTCGAAAGCACCCACTCGGACAGTGTCCGCGGGTTTGAAACTTTCCGGATAGCAGAAAGCAAGACCAGCGGATCGCCCGACATCCACATACCGCCGGACCAATCGATCTGCCCCGACTGCCTCGCAGAGTTGCGCGATCCCGCCGATCGCCGCTTTCGTTATCCGTTCATCAACTGCACGGCATGTGGGCCGCGCTACACCATCATCGAGGCGCTGCCCTACGATCGAGCCGCGACCAGCATGTCCGTGTTCGAGCTGTGCCCGCAATGCCGTTTGGAATACGAGAACCCTGCCGACCGACGCTTCCATGCCGAACCGGTCGCCTGTGCCGCGTGCGGGCCATCGCTCTATTTCAAACCGGCAAGCCATGATGGCGGCGTTACACGCGGTAACGAGCCTGCTCTCGCGGCGGCGCTCGACACGATCCGCACAGGCGGCATCATCGCGGTGCGCGGCATCGGCGGCTATCATCTGGTCTGCGACGCCGCTGACGATGCAGCGGTTGCGAGCCTTCGCTCACGCAAGCGCCGACCGCACAAGCCGCTGGCCGTCATGTTCCCGTTCACTGGCCGCGACGGTCTCGAAAGCATCCGCCGCAGTGTCGTGATGGACGAGGCAGCGGCAGCGCAACTGCTCGATCCCATTCGCCCGATCGTGGTGCTGGGGCGGCGCAGTGACTGTCCGCTGAGCCCGTTGCTGGCTCCGGGTCTCGGTGATCTCGGCGTGTTTCTCCCCTACAGCCCGCTGCACCAGCTTTTGCTCGACGATTTCGGCCGCCCCCTCGTCGCGACCTCGGGTAACGTCAGCGGCGAGCCCGTCATCACGTCGGTGGAGGACGCGGAGCGGCGTCTCGGCGGGATTGCCGACGCCTTTCTGCATCATGATCGCGACATCGTGCGTCCCGCCGACGATGCCGTCGTGCGGCCGCTCGCGGGCCAGACGAGGCCGATAAGACTGGGGCGTGGCTCGGCACCACTCGAGCTGACGCTCGCCACGCCGCTCGATGCGCCCGTACTGGCGATCGGCGGGCAGGACAAGGTGACGGTGGCGCTCGGCTTCGGTGACAGGGTGATCGTCTCGCCCCACATCGGCGACCTCTCGACGCCGCGCGCGTTCGATCATCTCGTGCGCCTCGCTGGTGATCTGCCGCGCCTCTATCGCGCCGAGCCGGCCGCGATCGCCTGCGACCTGCATCCGGGCTTCACGGGGTCGCAGTGGGCGCGGCGTCAGAACCTTCCCGTCATTCGCGTGCAACATCACGCCGCGCATGCCTCGGCCGTCGCCGCCGAGCATCCCGAGGTGCGACGCTGGCTGGTGTTCGCGTGGGACGGCGTCGGTTACGGTGACGACGGCACGCTCTGGGGCGGCGAAGCACTGATCGGCGCACCGGGGAGCTGGCGTCGCGTCGCGAGCCTCAGAACCTTCCGCCCGCCCGGCGGCGATCTCGCGGCGCATGCGCCGTGGCGGTCCGCGGCGGCGTTGATGTGGGAAGCCGGTCTGGACTACGCCCCGCCCGCCACGCAGGATCACGGCGGCGTCGTGCGCAAGGCGTGGACTGCTGGGCTCAACGCCCCGCCGACATCCGCCGTCGGTCGGCTGTTCGATGCGGCGGCCGCATTGATCGGCAACATCGGCGAGACGACATTCGAAGGCCAGGGCGCGATGCAACTCGAGCAACTCGCCGCATCCTGCCGGGACGAGACGGGTCTCGCACCCGTCGTACTGCCCTCGGCGGTCGACGGCCATGGCATCCTGCGCACCGATTGGGCGCCGCTCCTGCCGGCGCTGTGCGACGCATCCGAAAGCCCTGCGCGGCGCGCCCTCGGTTTTCATCTGACATTGGTCGAGGCGCTGTTGGCGCAAGTCGACGCGATCCGCCGCGAAGTAAGCTTCGACGCGATCGGATTGACCGGCGGCGTCTTCCAGAACCGCCTGCTGGTGGAGCACGTCGTCTCGCGATTGCAGTCGCGGAATGTGCGGGTCGAGCTGCCAGGGTTGACACCCGTCAACGATGGTGGTCTCGCCTTCGGTCAGGTGGTCGAAGCCGCCGCGAGGCAAGCTCAGCCAGCACGATGGAGCAGCCCTGGTGAGTGATACCCATATTCGTCTGGCCCACGGCAATGGCGGCCGCTTCATGCGCGAGTTGATCGCCGGCGTGTTCGCGCGCCATCTGGCGGGTCTCGGTCCCGACATCACGCTGGATGCCAGCCCTTTCGATCTCGCCGACGGCATCCCGATGACCAGCGTCGACGGCTTCATCGTGCAGCCGCTCGAATTTCCGGGCGGCGACATCGGCACGCTCGCCGTCAACGGCACCGTCAACGATCTCGCGGTGAGCGGGGCTGTGCCAAGTTACCTGACGCTGTCGGCG
>CALFEM010000032.1 GCA_937950105.1 uncultured Alphaproteobacteria bacterium
CCACCGAGATCTACACTCTTTCCCTACACGACGCTCTTCCGATCTGCTCGTAGGTCGAACGCAGCGTGGCGGTGCGCTCGATGTCGACGCCGTTGACGTTCTGCAGGAAGGTCACGGAGATGTCCGGGCCCTGGTGGAACGTGCTGTGCGTCACGTCCGCATTCGAGCTGGTGATGGTGCGCTCGTTGCGCATGTCGATGGTGAGGTCCCAGCGCAGGCTCGGCGTGATGTAGCGGCCAAAGCCGGCGGAGAAGCTTGCCGAGCCGTTCTGTGCCGACAGATCGGTGTGATCGACCACGAGGCCGCCGTTGTCGACATCCTCGACCGTCACGTCGCCGGAAGCGGACATTGCATAGCCGCCGTCGATACGGACGTACCAGTCGGCCTCGTACATCGGCAGCGGCATCGGCGCCGGCACCGGAACCGCGGCCGAGCCGTAATCCTTGGCGCTGCCGTAATCGTAGTCGCCGGCGATCGCGGGTGCCGCCGCCGCCAGCAGCGCCACGCCTGCGGCCACCGATGCGAGCTTGAAGTTCATGACTGTCGCTTCCCTCGTAAGCGGCGCCGGCCTGCGGCCCTTCGCGCCCTGCTCTTGTCAACGCACGCGTGGATTGACCGACGAGACTGCGATCCGCGAGCCGACATGGTCGCGAGGGAGATCATGAAGACTTCTGGCGCGGACCCGGAGAGAGGGGGCTCGCGGACGCGGCACGAGGAACCAAAAGGTCCAAAGTGATCCCCGGCAGCCGGCACGATCGCCTGATACGCCGTCGGGTTTGCCGGGCCGCCTGTTCGGCGACCGCAGCGGACGTTAAACTCACGGGCGGAGCTCGCCGCTCCGCCCCTCGGTCAAGGCCGCGTCAGTTGAGATTGTAACGCAGGCCCGCCCGGATCTCGTGCGAATGGATGTTCTCGACCGTCGGGTCTTCCGACACTTCGATAACGCCACCGCCGAAGTCGCCGCGCACGGCGCCGGTCGCGGCATCGCCGAGGTACATGTAGCGGTAGCCGATATCGAGCAGCAGGCCACGGTTGCTCGACACCATGATCGGCGCATCCTTCGTGCTGCCGCCCTCGACGACCGCATCGCGGCCGCGGCCACCCGTGAGGTTGACGGTGACGCCGGCCATCAGGGCCGCGGCGACGCTGCCGGTCTTTTCACCATCGATGGTGCCGGTGCAGCCGCAGGTATCGAGCACGGTGCCGGGGGTCGTCTCGTGGCGGGCGTAGCCGAGGCCGACGCCGAGGTACGGCGAGAAGCGGCCGCCCTGGTTGAAGTCGTAGTAGAGGTTGGCGAGCAGCACCGAGCTCTTCAGGCCGAACGAGCGCGTGCCATCGAGCGTCGCGTAGTGGTTCTGCAGGAAGCCCTGCGCGTCAGCCTCGAAGCGGTAGTCGTAGGTGACGTCGAAGCGGAAGCCGTGACCGAGATGACGGCCGATGCCGCCGCCGATCGACCAGGTGCTGTCGATCGAAGTGTCGACGAGATCGTAGATGTGATCCTCGACCATGATCGGATCGTCGAAGCGAGCGTGGCCGGCGTCGAGGCGCACGTACCACGAGGGCGACGCCTCGGCGACCATCGGCACGTAGCCGTCCTTGACGCTGCCGCCACCGTAGAGATCGGCCGCACCCGCAGCCGTGCTGCTCAAAGCGAGGATCGCGATTACCGACGCGACCGTGCCGCGAATAGTGGTCATGGGAGTCCCTTTCCGAAGCGACCGACTGTCTGACGGCGGATCGGGAGCGCACCACGCAGCCGCCTGTCTCGATAGCGACTGTCTCAGACAAACTTTAAAGACCACTTAATCAGCGCACCGAAATGAAACACCGGCCCCAGAGCACTGGGACCGGTGTCGAGACGCCTGGCAATTTTCGCAATGGATGTGCTGTCGGCCCCACTCCCGAGGCTGCGCTTCACGGCTTCGATGAAAGCGCAGGGCGCTTCCAACTCAGCCGATCGCACTCCTGAGGCCTGCAATTCACGGCGTCGATGAAAGCGCAGGGCGCTTCCAACTCAGCCGATCGCACTCCTGAGGCCTGCGATTCACGGCGTCGGTGAAAGCGCAGGGCGCTTCCAACTCAGCCGATCGCACTCCCGAGACTGCGATTCACGGCTTCGATGAAAGCGCAGGGCGCTTCCAACTCAGCCGATCGCAGCCTAGTGCGCGCCGGCCGCCGCCTGCACCGCTTCGACGATGTCGCCGACGACGCGATTGACGAGCGTCTCGTCGTCGCCCTCCGCCATGACGCGGATGACCGGCTCGGTGCCCGACGGGCGAATGACGAGGCGGCCCTTGGCGCCGAGCTTCTCCTTGCCGGCATCGATCGCCTTCTTGACGCCGGCGTCGTCGAGCGGACGGCCGTTGGCGTAGCGCACGTTCTTCAGCAGTTGCGGCAGCGGGTCGAAGCGGCGGCAGACTTCCGACACCGGCCGGCCGGCCGACACCGCCACCGCCAGCACCTGCAGGGCCGAAACGAGACCGTCGCCCGTGGTGATGAAGTCGGACAGGACGATGTGGCCCGACTGCTCGCCGCCGACGTTGTAGCCGTGCTTTCTCATATGCTCGACGACGTAGCGATCACCGACCGGAGTGCGCGCCATGCTGAGGCCGATGCCGCGCAGATAGCGCTCGAGGCCGAGATTGCTCATCACGGTGGCGACGATGCCGCCGGCCGCCAGCTTGCCCCGCCGCTGCCAGCTTTCCGCGATAACGGCCATCAGCTGGTCGCCATCGACGATCTGGCCCTTCTCGTCGACGATGACGACACGGTCGGCGTCGCCGTCGAGGGCGATACCGATGTCGGCGCGCACCTCGCGCACCTTGTCGACGAGGGCTTCCGGCGCGGTCGAGCCGCACTTGTGGTTGATGTTGCGGCCGTTGGGATCGACGCCGATCTTGATGACCTCGGCACCGAGTTCCCACAACGCCTCGGGCGCCACCTTGTAACCGGCCCCGTTGGCGCAATCGATGACGATGCGCAGCCCGTCGAGCCGCAGGTTCTTCGGCAGCGTGCGCTTGGCGAACTCGATGTAGCGCTCCTGCGCGCTCTCGACGCGCGTCGCCCGGCCGATGCGCTCCGCCGGCACCAGCATCGACGCGCTGTCGCTCTCGATCAGTTCCTCGATGCGCTTCTCGGTCTCGTCGGACAGCTTGTAGCCGTCGGGATCGAACAGCTTGATGCCGTTGTCCTCGAAGCGGTTGTGCGAGGCTGAAATCATGACGCCGAGGTCGGCGCGCAGCGATCGCGTCAGCATTGCGACAGCGGGCGTCGGCATCGGACCGAGCAGGAACACGTCCATGCCGACCGAGGTGAAGCCGCTCATCAGCGCGGCTTCCAGCATGTAGCAGGAGAGGCGCGTATCCTTGCCTATCACGACGCGGTGGCGATGCTGGCCGGAGCGGAACACATGCCCCGCCGCCATGCCGACCTTCAACGCCACCTCGGACGTCATCGGATGCCGGTTGGCCTGACCGCGGATGCCGTCCGTGCCGAAATAGCGCCGCACCATGTCTGCTCACCCCGTCGTTGTCGGCCGCCGCCCTGAAGCGTCCGGCCCCGGTTCTGGTCGATCCACGCGCCTCCGCCCCGGGGGCGAACCGCGCCTGACCGATGTCTGCCGGCGGACCGTTAACCAAGTGGAATCTGCATATCAAATCACGTGCGCGCGCGATATGGCCTCGCGAGGGCAATACGAGTTGCATCACCCGCCACCTTCGCTCCCGCGCCGCGCCGCCGCCTTGTCAGAGCCCGGCGAAGAGGGTATCGCCTGCGTCTCACCATTCTCCCCGGCCGGGACCGCCGGGCGCCGCGCGCCGCGCCGCGCCGTCCGCTTCGCCCCCGGTCGCTCCCTCGCAGAGCGCCGCTTAGAGACAGTCATGCCCGCCTCAGCCCTGATGAACGTGATGGTCGGCGCCGCGCGCAAGGCCGGCCGCAGCCTCGCACGCGACTTCGGCGAGGTCGAACAACTGCAGGTCTCGATCAAGGGGCCCGCCAACTTCGTCTCGGCGGCCGATCTCAGGGCCGAGGAGATCATCCACGCCGAACTGAGCAAGGCGCGTCCCGACTACGGCTTTCTGATGGAGGAAGGCGGCACCATTGCCGGCCGCGACGCCTCGCACCGCTGGATCGTCGATCCGCTCGACGGCACCACCAACTTCCTGCACGGCATCCCGATGTTCGCCATCTCGATCGGCCTCGAGCGCGAGGGCCAACTGGTGGCGGGCCTGATCTACAATCCCATCTCCGACGAGCTGTTCGCCGCCGAGAAGGGCAAGGGCGCCTTCCTCAACGACAAGCGCCGCCTGCGCGTCGCCGCTCGCAAGCAGCTCGCCGACGTGGTCGTCGCCACCGGCATTCCGCATCGCGGCCGCACCGGCCACAAGCGCTTCCTCAACGAGATGCAGGAGGCCATGCAGGATGTCGCCGGTATCCGTCGCACGGGCTCCGCCGCCCTCGACCTGGCCTGGACCGCGGCGGGCCGCTTCGACGGCTACTGGGAGCGCAACATCCAGGCCTGGGACATGGCGGCGGGTATCGTCATCGTGCGCGAGGCCGGCGGCATCTGCACGGACCTCTCCGGCAGCGACCAGATGCTCGCCAAGGGCGAGGTCATCTGCGGCAACCTCGCCATCCACAAGGCGCTGCTCGGCGTGGTCGGCGATCCGCCGCCCGAGCCCCACCCGCTGCCGGTCAACGACTGACTGGCAGAGGTCAGAAACCATCGTGCGGCCGCCGCCGCCGTGTGGCCAAATTACCCGCTAGGATGCGCGTCGGCTGCCGAAGGCAGCGGGTGACACGTTTCCGTGCCACTCTGTAGCGATCGCGCACGCCGGGGCTGCCGCCGAGACCCCGGCGCGCGGAACGAGGTGGCGAAGGGCAAGGCATGGCACGCAACCGCAAAAGCGAGCAGGCGATCCACCATCGCACGCTGACCCCGCCGGGCCTCTTCCTCGTGCGGATGCTCATCTTCCTCACGCTCGTCGTGCTGATCGGCGCCATCCTGCACGAGCAACTGTTGCGCGCGGTGATGACCAACCCGGGCCTCAATGGCCTGATCCTCGCGGTGCTGGCGTTCGGCGTCGTCTACTCGTTCCGGCAGGTGATCCGCCTCTATCCCGAGATCCGCTGGGTCAACGACTTCCGCGTCAGCGATCCCGGCATCGCCATGGCGCACAAGCCGCGCCTGCTGCTGCCGATGGCGACCATGCTGCGCGACCGCACCGGCGCACTGCAGCTCACCACGCAGTCGATGAGCGCCATCAAGGAAAGCCTCGGCTCGCGCCTCGACGAGGCGCGCGATACCGGCCGCTATCTGGTGGGCCTGCTGGTGTTCCTCGGTCTCCTCGGCACCTTCTGGGGTCTGCTCGACACGATCCAGTCGGTCGGCGGCGTCATCGCCGAGATCGGAAGAGCACACGTCTGAACTCCAGTCACTTAGGCAGCTCGTA
>CALFEM010000033.1 GCA_937950105.1 uncultured Alphaproteobacteria bacterium
GAGATGCCTAAGTGACTGGAGTTCAGACGTGTGCTCTTCCGATCTCACCGCTGATCGGCGAGCGGCTGTCGAGCGCAATCGTCGTCGCGGATCACTTGACCGGCGAAATCCTCGCGCACGTCGGCGCCGCGGACTATCTCGACCCGCAGCGCTTCGGTTCCATCGACATGGTGACGGCGGTCCGCTCGCCGGGTTCCACGCTGAAGCCGCTGATCTATGGCCTCGCATTCGATCTCGGCCTCGCGCATCCCGAGACGCTGATCGAGGATCGCGCTACGCGCTTTGGCACCTACACGCCGAAGAACTTCGACGAGGAGTTCCACGGCACTGTGACGATCCGCTCGGCACTGGCGAGTTCGCTCAACATCCCAGCGGTCAAGGTGCTCGACAAGGTCGGCCCCGGCCGCATGGTTTCGCGCCTGCGCCGCGCCGGCTTCAAGCCCGAGCTGCCTGAAGGCAGCGAGCCCGCGCTGCCACTTGCACTCGGCGGCCTCGGCATGACACTGCGCGATCTGGCCGGCCTCTACACCGCGTTTCCGCGCGGCGGCGAGCCCGTGCCGCTGGTGCATCGCAAGGCGGACGTGGCGGCACAGGCCATGACGCTGCGTCGCGGCCAGCAAGTCAAACGCTCGCGCCGCATCATGTCTCCCGTCGCCGCGTGGTATATCACCGACATCCTCAAGGACGCGCCGCCACCTGCGAGCGCGCGCGCCGGCCGCATCGCTTACAAGACCGGCACATCGTACGGCTATCGCGATGCCTGGGCGATCGGCTACGACGGTCGCTACGTGGTCGCCGCGTGGGTGGGTCGTCCCGACAATGCCTCGACACCGGGGCTGATGGGACGCAACGCCGCCGCACCGCTGTTGTTCGACGCCTTCGCGCGCATCTCCGAAACGCGCGAGCGCTTGCCCTCGCCTCCGCACGGCGCATTGCAGGTTTCCGGCGCCGATCTGCCGCCGCCGCTGAAGCGGTTCCCCGAGCCCGGCGAGACGCGCAGCACCACAGCGAGCGGACCGCTGCTCGAACCGCCCGTGGTGATCGCGTTCCCGCCGGATCGCTCGGAAGTCGAGGTGGAAGTGGCGAGCGTCGATGCCGCGCCCGATCCGCTGCTGCTGAAGGCCGAGGGTGGCGCGTTGCCGCTGACATGGCTCGCCGACGGCCGCCCGATCGGCATCGCGCCTCACCGCCGCGATCTCGTCTGGCAACCGCAAGCGCGCGGCTTCTACAAGCTCTCGGTGATCGACGCCAAAGGCCGCGTCGACCGCGTCACCGTGCGGCTGAAGTGAGCTTGGGGGGGCTCGCTCTCCCCTTTTCAAGGGGGAGAGATGAGGCCCGTGCGTTGTCATCGTCCGAGGCCGACCACCAGCGCTGCGGTGGCCAACAACACTGCGACGTAGATCAGTTGGATCTTCGTCAGTATCGTCTCGGCCTTGCGTGCGGCGACGTCAGCAGGGGCCTTCACGGCGACCAGGCGGACGGCCCCGCATCGGCTCCGCCACCGCTCGACAACGAACATCGCCGCTACCGCGATCAGCGGTGCGAAGGAGGGCCAGTATCTCGGGTGGCTTTGATGCAGAAAAGGTTGCAAGAGCACGCATGTCGTGCCGAGTTTTACGACGAGACTCAGCACTTGGCTTGAAGCCTCCGTGCGCACGACGGTGAGGTTGGCAGCAATCCATCCGCACAGGAACAGGAAATAGACGGGATTGAATATCCACTTGAGCAATGAGATCACTGACTGCTCGGCAGCATCTGGCACCAGTAGGCTAGACGTCACGAAACGCCCGTTGAAGCCGTGGGGCTCAAGCAGGTAGCTCCGGAAATTGCGCAACACCTTTCGTAAGTACTGTCGCAGCCCCAGTCCTTCCAGAGCGTCCTGAGCCATCTGCTTCTGAACCTTAAGCTCGCTCGTACCCGTTGCCTCGGCCCTCTGGCGCGCAAACGCGGCGGCATTGAGCCAGATGTTGCCAGTGGCGCATCGCCCATCGCAGAGCTTGCTCGCATCACCGAAGGTAATACCGAGCGACAGGTTGACCGTCGACGTGGTGATTACCGGATGACCGAGGATACGCGTCGCCGTGAGGCTCCATGGCGCGATAAGCGCCGCGAACATCAGCGCACCTGTCGCCAGATGGACGGCCAGACGTAACGCCGAGCGCCATGCGCATGCCAGGAACGGCAGAACCAGCAGGAATACATGCGCGGCCACGACGACCAGCAGCGTAGAGCCGCGCAGATAGACCATGAGCGCGCATATGAGTTCGAGTCGCGCGATATCGCCCAGCCCCGGCGGATCACCTTCTACGCTGCGGACGCCGAACGCATAGAGACGCGCCAGCACAATCGCCATCACCATGCCCGCTGGAAGATCGCCCCATATCGTGTAGCCGAAGAACTGCGGCGTTATGTGCAGCGTCGGGAACACGAGTAAGGCAAGGGCGAACCTCGAACCGACATTGCGCTGCACCTCACGCAACATCCACACCCAAAGGAGGATATTGAAGCCAAGCGCATAGAGACGGATGGCGATGACGTGCGGGTCGGACGACAGTACGAACATTGGACTGATGACGACCGGCATGCCCGGCATGAACCAGCCGTAGCCAACGATTTGGCGGACGAGGGTTGCTGCATCTCCCCCACGTACTGAAACGTAGTCGCCAATCGCCTTGGCAACGTCTCGATAGGCATTCTCGTCGCCGCTGAGGCCTGCACCAAGCATGACGAGGGCGGCCAGCGCACCGAGAGCGACAACGGCCAGGGCGAGCACCGGGAACCACCGGAACACAAAGGAGTCCGCCTCGTCTTCGAGAAAGGGGAAGACGATCCGCGCGAGGCGCTCGAGCCGCTGGCGCAATTGCATGCTCACCGCCACATCGCTTGGACAGGCACCGACAACTCTTGCGCCACTCGGGTCTCTCCCGCGCGCGGGCACGGGGCAACATATCAGGTTGATCTGAACTGCGAAGTCAGTCGATTGCTCGATCACGCCATGCCCGCGACCGCGCCTCGTGGCGCGCGACGCCGGGCTGCCCGAAGCACTAGGGGGCGCCACCCATGCTGGGATTGGCGCCCGCCAATGTTGTGCTCGCACGCGGCGCGATCACAGACGGCCCATGCGCACGTCCTCTTCGGGGTTGGCGGTGATCTTGTGGATGCTGAGATCGGCGCCGGCGCGCTGGTCGTGATCGGTCATGCGCAGACCGAGTGCCTTGTCGGCAACCCAATAGATGATCGTGCCCGCGACGAAGCCGAACGCCGCGCCCATCACCGAGCCTACGATCTGCGACGCGAGCGATACGCCGCCCATGCCGCCCAGCGCCTCGAGCCCGAAGATGCCGGCGGCAATGCCACCCCACAGACCGCACAGGCCATGCAGCGGCCAGACGCCGAGCACGTCGTCGATCTTCCACTTGATCGAGACCACCTGGAACATCTGCACGAACAGCACACCCGCAACTGCGCCGGTCGCCAGCGCACCGATCGGGTGCATGATGTCCGAGCCTGCGCACACCGCGACGAGACCGGCGAGCGCGCCGTTGTGCACGAAGCCCGGATCGTTACGGCCCGCGATCAACGACGAGACGATGCCGCCGACCATCGCCATCAGCGAGTTCATGGCGACGAGGCCGGAGATGCCGGCGACGCTCTGCGAGCTCATGACGTTGAAGCCGAACCAGCCGACGCACAGCATCCACGAGCCCATGGCGAGCCACGGGATCGACGACGGCGGGATGCCGGCGACGCCTCCGCGATCATAGCGGCCAAAGCGCGGGCCGAGCTGGCGCACCGCGCCGAGCGCCACCCAGCCGCCGAACGCATGCACGACGATGGAACCGGCGAAATCACGGAAGGCGCCGCCGAGCATGCCTTTGAACAGCGTCTCCTGGATGCCGAAGTTCGAGTTCCACACCGCGCCTTCGATCAACGGATAAGCGAGACCGACGAGCAGCGCCGTCGCGAGCATCTGCGCGTTGAAGCGCGCGCGCTCGGCAATGCCGCCCGAGACGATCGCCGGGATCGCCGCGGCGAAGGTACAGAGGAAGAAGAACTTCACGAGAGAGAAGCCGTTCGGCAGGAACCCTTCGGCGCCGCCCGAGAGGGCAGCAGCGCTGACGAAGAACGTGACGCCGTAGGCGATCCAGTAGCCGATGAAGAAGTACGCAAGCGTCGAGATCGCGAAATCGACCAGGATCTTGACCAGCGCGTTGACCTGGTTCTTGTGCCGCACCGTGCCGACCTCGAGGAACGCGAAGCCGCCGTGCATGGCAAAGACGAGGATCGCCCCCATCAACAGAAAGAAGACGTCCGTACCCGCTTGCAGCTTGTCCATGCCGCGTCACTCCCCCAAAGCGCGATGACGATTTTTTGTGCAGCCTGCCGCCCCGGAGAGCGGTTTGCCGCATGGGGAAGCGACATGATCAAGGATTGTGCCAAACCGGGCCGGGCGCGGAAAAGCGCTTATCTATTGGGTATGTCGGCACTTTAGTCGAAGGTCTCCGGCGCTAGCCGCCCAAAATTACGGCATCATCGCCCGCAATCGCGCCCAACCTTCAGGCAGCAACTGCTCCCTCTCCCCGTCCTTACGGGGAGAGGGTCGGGGTGAGGGGCAGCAGCCAGCGCATCGCCGTCGTGTTGCCGCCCCTCACCCGAACCCTCTCCCCATTGAAGGAATGGGGAGAGGGAAAGCCCCTCACCTCACCCGGCGCGGGTTCATGTAGAGGTCGTTCTCGGCGCGCTCGATGGTGGCTTCGACGCGGCCGTCGCGGATGTCCTGATACAGCCGCTTGATGTGCCGGCGG